>JBKPNF010000061.1:0-3703 GCA_046732455.1 Thermoproteota archaeon
GCTCAAATCTGATGTAGCAACGGTAATAGACATCCCAATTGATCCTGACGAAGACGTCTACCCATTTGTAGCACCCGGCACCGGCCTCAAAGACATGATTGTAGGAGCGTGATGGAAAATTGTTTGCAACTACCGTCCAGAAAGAATCATGGCATATTGTGTCTGCCCTTGTCGAAAACAAACCGGGTGTGCTCTTCAGAGTCACCAACCTCTTCAGGGCGCGCAGTTTTAACATCGAAAGCATCACTGTAGGTTCTACTGAACAACAGGACCTTTCTAGAATGACTATAACTACTAACAGCGATGAAAAGACACTTGACCAGTTGGTAAAGCAATTGCGCAAACTCATAGATGTGATAGAAGTGAAGGTGCTCGATACGGACAAGACCGTGTATCGCGAGCTTGCACTCATCAAGATCAAGGCAGTTGATCCAACTACGAGAAGTGAGATAGTCAACTATGCCACTATATTTCGAGGCAATATCTTAGACATCGGCAAGGAGACGATAACTGTTGAGATAACAGGCACACCTGATAAGATAGATGCGTTTAAGAATCTAGTCGAACATTATGGAATTGCGCAGTTGTCAAGAACTGGAGTTTCAGCCCTTCCTAGAGGTGGTGTGGAGAGTTGAACGCGTCTGAAAAAATATTGAATAACGCCAAAAGCGTCAAGATCTTTGATACCACTCTCAGGGATGGCGAGCAGACGCCTGGCGTGACGATAACACCAGACCAGAAGATCCAGATCGCGATTAAGCTTGAGGAACTTGGAGTCGATGCAATAGAGGCAGGATTTCCAATAGTCTCTCGTGGGGAGATGCAGGCGATCAAGGCGATAGTAAAGCAAGGATTGAAGGCTGAAATTTTTGGCCTTACTCGCGCAAACGAGATCGACATTGACAGTGCTATCAAATGTGACTTGAAGTACATTCACACTTTCATAGCGACTTCTGACATTCATATGAAGTATAAGTTGAAGATGACTCGTCAGCAGGTCTTAGAGAGAGCGATCAACGCAATTGAGTATGCTAAAAAACATGGCTTGCAAGTAGAGTTTTCAGCTGAGGATGCAACAAGATCTGATAGACAATTCATGCTTAAGGTGTTCAAGGAGGTCGCAGACGCAGGCGCAGACAGGGTTGACATACCGGATACTGTGGGCTATGCAACTCCGCAATACATTGCTGATCTTGTAAAAGAGGTCAAGCAAGCTACAAACCTTCCAATAAGCGTCCACTGCCACGATGATTTTGGCTTTGCAGTTGCTAACTCAATAGCAGGTGTAAGTGCGGGAGCTGCATGTGCGCACGTCACAATAAACGGTCTTGGTGAGCGCGCTGGCAACGCATCGCTTGAAGAATTCGTAATGGCGCTCCAGTGCTTGTACGGCAAAAAGCACAACATCAAGACGCAGTTGCTCTATGAAACTTCGAAGTTCGTTTCCAACACCATGGGCATAATCGTCCAACCAAACAAGGCGATAATTGGTGAAAACGCTTTTGGCCACGAATCCGGAATTCACACTCACGGCATCATCAACAACCCACTCACCTACGAGCCGATAAGCCCCGAGCTTGTGGGCAGGAAAAGGTGGCTCCAAGCTGGCAAGCATGCTGGTGCACACGGCATCAAGGCAATGCTTGAAGAGTTCGGTATCAAGCCCACTGACGAGCAGCTTCACATCATAGTAGAGAAGCAAAAGAACATAGCTGACAATGGCAAGCCCATTACTACATCGGAACTGTTGTCGATAGCCGGTGGGGTAATGGATAACAACAAATTTGAAGAGAAGTTCAAGCTCTATGACTTTCATATCGTCACGGGAATGAACATTATACCGACCGCAGTGGTAAGGCTCAACGCCAACGGCAAGGATTTCATTGCATCAGACATTGGTGTTGGTCCAGTCGACGCAGCGCTAAAGGCGATACAAAAGATATCTGGCGAGATGGCAAATGTCAAGATAAGAGAATATAGGCTTGACTCGATCACAGGAGGCTCTGACGCACTTGCAGAAGTTACAGTCAAGGTCGAGGATAAGGATGGGAACGTCGTATCTGCCCGCAAGTCTGGCGAAGACATCGTCGTCGCATCCGTGCAAGCAATGATGGACGCAATCAACAAAGTGCTGTTAAGAAGAGTCCTCTACTCCAAAAGCTAGATACTGCAACACTAACATGGGATATCCAATTGGCGAGATATGATATTTCCCTTATCAAGGGAGATGGTATTGGGCCAGAGCAGACAGCGACAGCAAAAAAGATCCTTGAAACAATAAATGACAATTCCCACACAAGATTTAACATACATGAAGTTGAATCCGGGGATAGTGCACTTGCCAAGTTTGGCAAAGCACTGCCGGAATCTGCAATAGACATTATCAAGAAGTCGCAGGCGTGCCTGAAGGGTCCAGTTGGCGAGACCGCGGCCGATGTGATAATTGTTCTCCGCAGGATGTTTGACCTTTATGCTAATGTCAGGCCGGCCAAGTCTTACCCAAATATTCCAAGCATCTCAAGCAACGTTGACCTTGTCACAGTAAGGGAAAACACAGAGGACGTCTACCTTGGATGGGAGTTCAATACAGACGAAAACACCGTAGTGGCACTTAGAGTTACATCAGAGCAGGCCAGTAGGAGGATTGCAGAATATGCCTTCAAGATAGCTGTTGTGCGTAACAACAAGCTTAGAGTAGTCGCAGTGCACAAGGCCAATGTTCTACGCAAGGGTGATGGGCTATTTTCTGGCGTATGCAGATCAGTTGCCAAGAACTACCCGAAGATACAGTACAGTGAATTATATGTTGACGCAGCATCGATGAACTTAATTCGCAACCCAGAGGAATTTGATGTTATTGTCACCACTAACTTGTTTGGCGACATACTGTCTGATGAAGCCGCTCAGGTGGTTGGAGGGCTAGGTATGGGGCCAGCTGCCAACATTGGAGATCAGTTTGCACTCTTTGAGCCAGTGCATGGCGCTGCATTTGACATTGCAGGAAAGAACGCTGCCAACCCATCGTCTATCCTTCTATCTGCAAAAATGATGCTAGAATGGCTCTCCGATAAATATGGTGATAAGAATTTGATAGCAGAAGGTAGACGCATAGAAGATTCCATCATCAGCATGCTCAAGCAGGATAAAAAGACAAAAGATATCGGTGGCAAGCTCTCCACCACCGAATTTGCAGCACTTGTCGCAAAGGAGATGTATTAGCTAGCCTCTTGGCTTAGATCTCATCGTCAAGAAGCTGATGCCATCAGGCAGACAGATAGATTCCTAATTGAGTCTACAATAGTGGAAACTCCAGGTAAATAATTATCTAACAATGACTTTAGTATGGATAACTGGAACAATAGGTTTCAGAGACAAGAATATCAATGCTTATTTGGTAATAACCATCATCGACACCTTCCGGCAACTGTGTGTGTATAGTCCCATACAAAAGATCATTTTCAAACAAGTCGGCCTTCTTGAGGTGCATGATCAACATCCTCAATAGAGCTTTTCAGATTCATCTTCGAATACAGAGTACGATAGCCCGTTTATTCGGTTGATGCCGGAAAGCATTGGTTTCAAGATAATAGATTCTGCTACTAGAACACCCCTAACAGTTATGGTCATTCTCATGGACTATTATTGACTCGCTGATTCTTGAAGAATCATACAATCTTTTATTTTTTGAGATACCACATGGCAT
>JBKPNF010000062.1:0-4827 GCA_046732455.1 Thermoproteota archaeon
GCGAAAATATTTTTCTTGTCAGGCACAACAAGATCTATACACCACATTTAGCCGATTCAGCCCTTGAAGGGATAACCCGTGAAACTGCCATGACGATAGCAAAGGACTTGGGCTACACAGTCATCGAGCGCCAGATAGCTAGGACTGAACTGTATATGGCAGACGAAATATTCCTTACCGGTACTGCAGCAGAAATAGTCCCGGTGACCAGTATAGATGGCCACCCTGTTGGAAGCGGAAAGGAAGGCCCGTTGACAAAGCACATCCGCGAGATGTATGGCAAGATGGTGTGTGCCGAAGCCAAAGAATACGTGGAGTGGTTAACCTCTGTATGGTAGGTACCAGCAGTACCAATATCAGAATCGCAGTTATAGGTGTTGGCGGATGGGGCAAGAATCATGCCAGAGTGTTGAGGGAATTTGACTGCCTGGCTGCAATATGCGATCTTGACCTTGCAAGGGCTAAGGAGACTGCAAGCAGACATGGCGCACATGCATACTCCGCGATCGACGAGATGCTGGAAAAGGAACAGCTTGATGGCTGCTTAGTGTGTACACCTACAAACACACACGCGGCTGTAGCCAAGAAGGTTATGGAATATGGTGTTAATATATTTGTTGAAAAGCCGCTATCATTCTCTTCCAAAGAATGTGAAGAAATGACACAGATTGCAGATAAGAAAAAGCTAATCCTAACATCTGGCTATGTCGAGCGGTTTAACCCAGCTATTAGCGACACGCGCAAGCTCGTAGAGGACAAAACGTATGGCGATCCCATGATGATCGAGTTCCACAGGGAAAACAGGATGCCGCCACATATCGCAGACGTAGGGATAATATATGATACATCGGTACACGACATTGATGCAGCAATATTTCTCTTTGGGAGCCCGCCGCATGTCATATTTGCGCGCGCCGGCAAGCGGTTTCATGTACATGAGGACTTTGCAACCATAATGCTTGGATTCGAGGGGCAAAAAGTGGCCATCATCGCATCCAACTGGTTAACTCCAAAAAAGGTGAGGACTTTTAGCGCTGTGTGCACCGACGGCATCATTACCGGTGATTTTTTAACACAGGAGATCAGAATAGACCATGCCGAAGCTACCATAGTCCCGCGCCGGAAATTCCAAGAGCCACTAACATTAGAGCTGAAGAATTTTGTTGAATCTATAGAAGGTAAGGCAAAGATAGTCGTGACTGCTAGGGATGCAACAAATGTGACAAAGGTGGCAGAGGCAGCTATCCTGTCAAGCAATACTGGCTCGCCTGTGTATTTGGATCTGAAATGAACAAGTCGATGCTTGATATTCTTGCATGCCCTATAGACAAGCACTACCCGCTAGAGCTTTTCCAGATCGTTTCAGAAGGTCAGACAGTCAAAGAGGGCATTTTGTTTTGTACAAAGTGCAGCCGCTATTATCCAATAATTGATGAGATACCTATCATGCTGCCAGACGAGCTTAGAGAAAAGCAAAAGAACCACGACATCGAGTTCCTGAGGAAATGGCAAAATAAAATTCCCGAGAAAGTTATAAGGCAAGGGAATCCTTGGCATTTATGAAGGAATGAGCAACAACAACAACAACAACTACTATGCCGCATTTCCCGGTGTGACAAACTATGTTGACAAAAGTGCCAAGATCGGGAAGAACGTCAAGATATGGCACTTTGCGTATGTGGGAAAGGAAGCTGAAATAGGAGACAATGTCATGATAGGTTCGTTGACACATGTAGATTACAAGGTCAAAATAGGCGACAATACCCGAATTGAGGGGTCAGTTTACATTCCGCCCCTTACAGTTATTGGCAAGAATGTTTTCATTGGGCCAGCAGCGGCATTCACAAACGATCCTTATCCAATGAGCCCCCGGATGGCCGGGGTAATAGTGGAGGATGGTGCCATAATAGGCGGAAGGTCTGTCTTCAAACCGGGTATTCGAGTAGGGAGGAATAGCGTGGTTGCAATGGCTTCAGTTGTTACAAAGGACGTCATGCCTGATACTGTGGTAATGGGTCATCCTGCTAGGCCGACATATAGCCGTGCAGAATACGATAGAAAGAAGAGAGAGTGGGAGTCAAAGAAGTAATGAATAGAGACACAAAAAGCTCCTGTAGGCCAGCAAAAAATGATCCTACAATGGCCATACGCTCTTTACTTGCGGGTTTACTAGAAACTTGGGGTTAGGCTCTTTTTCTAGCAATACATCAAGCAGGTTTCTTGCTGCAACTTCAGCCATCTTCGATCGTGTCTGATACGTGGCGCTTCCAATATGCGGCAGTAATATAACATTTTTCATCTTCAAAAGTGGGCTTGACCTTGGCAGAGGTTCAGTTTCAAATACATCTAGACCAGCACCAGCAATCTGGTTGCCCCTGAGGGTCCTGACAAGATCGACTTCTTTTACGATCTGTCCTCTTGCAGTGTTTATCAAGAAGGCAGTTTTCTTCATCAATCGCAATTTTGTCTTATCTATCAGTTGGCGGCTGGCACTATTCAGAGTTGTGTGTATTGACACAAAGTCGCTCTGAGCAAGCAGCTGGTCAATCTCTGCATATGTTACTCTGAGCTCTGATTCGATCGGCTGGTTCCTCTTGCGATTGTAGTAGATGACTTTCATGTTAAATCCTCTTGCTCTTCGGGCCACTGCCGATCCTATCCTACCAAGCCCAATTATGCCTAGAGTACTGCCATGGACATTATATCCGAGCATTAGGTCTGGACTCCACGCGATCTTCCATTTTTTGTTCCTAGTATATCCGTCTGCACTTACAATATTTCGTGCACAGGAGAGGATAAGGCCAAATGCCAAGTCCGCTGTGGCTTCAGCAAGGATATCTGCAGTATAGGTAACATAGATGCCTCTTGCCGTAGCTTCCCTGACATCAATATGCTCAAAGCCTGTGCTATATGAGCTGATGACTTTAAGGTTGGGACCTGCTTTGTCCATCACCTCTGCATCTATCCTGTCCGTCAGCGTACAGAGAATGCCAGCCTTCCCAGCAACGCTCTTCAAGATCTCTGTCCTCTTTGGCGGACTGGGTTTTTTGTTCAGCGTTACTTGGCATTCCTTAGAGAGAATGGAAATGGCAGGCTCTAGTATCCTTCTTGTGACATAGACCTTCTTCTTGTTATTGCTCACGGCACTTAGAATTGTCTCTTCCTTTGCATTGTTATTTGCTGCTATATGAGGGTATGATCTGTCTACCAAAATCATTAACTATATTTGAAACGACTTCATAAGGTCCGAAAACAGGAATAATGACATATTCACATCCAGAATTTCTTACCCCTTCTACTCCTTTTGAGTAGGATTGTGCGTCATATTTTGGTGGTGCAGATTGGGGAGAATCAGCCATTGCTTCACGTAGAATTTCTGCAAAAGAGATGTTAGCATATCTATCATGGCACTTGGCTTCTTCCAATATGATCCGCTTCGCCTCATCAGCCTTTTCTGGAGGTAGCCAAGGAGGAATAAGGCAAATATCTGCATACCGTCCAGCTAATCGGTACATGCGCGGAGCTGTTCCACCAAAAAGCAGCGGAGGATGTGGCTTTTGAATAGGTTTTGGTTCCACTACCGCACCTTTTGTAGAATAATGTTTTCCTTGAAAGTTAACAGGAGACGAAGCATTAGTAGAGTCCCATAGCCTCAATATTAGTTCCAATCCTTCAATCGTCTTATCTACTCTTGTCTTGGGTTCGTCCCAACTGCTATAGCCTTCAAATTCGGTTTGAGACCAGCCTGCTCCCACACCAAAAATTGTCCTCCCATTGGAGATGACATCAAGTGTAGAGACCATTTTGGCTATCATGCTAGGTGGTCTGAAGGGGATGGGTGTCACAAGTGTGCCCAAACGGATTTTTTCTGTCTTAGCTGCCAAATATGTTAACACAATCCATGTGTCAAGAGTCGAGTCTCCCCCCATTTGCGGTCCCCACATATAGTGGTCTGGCATTACAAAACCCCAATAGTTTAGATTGTCTGCTTCTGGAACAACTTTCTTAACCGTCTCCCAACCAGAGTACCAATTACCCCATGAACCCAAAATGAATTTCAATTCGTATACTCACTACGTTTGGTATCAGATAATATATAATACCTCCATATATTGTCGGAGGTCTTATTTTTATACCTGCTTGCCTGTCAATCGCAAGATTGGTTCTTAGGTTAGCAGACTAAACATTTGCTTTATGATCGTCTAGGCAAATACTAATTCCGATGTTAGATATCTCTATAGTTCCGTTGCACATTTATTTCATCTGAGTTTGGTTAATTGTGGTGGTGCGTTTGCATCCCTCTCTTCTGTTCACGCTTCATAGCCCAGTACATTGCAGGATATGCCACTGCATAGCCTGCTGGCAGTATTATTCCAAGACCTAGCCAGAATTGCATCAGTTAGCGCAGCATCCATAAAGCCGGGGATGATAAATGCTAGCGAGTTCTCAGTTATTTCCATTGCAGCGATGTTTGCAGTATCACCAACCACTGTGACCCTTGCTGCTTGTCTAATAGGCATTGTCTTGAGCATCGGAATTATTGTAAAAAAGCATATCCTATTGCAAAGGCAAGTCCCACTGCTAGTACAAGTGTCGAAATCATATCCCATCCAAGCAGAAATCCTATTACAGCGCCGATGCCTTCACCAATATTGCATCCAATCAAACATCTGAGAGCATGCTTTGCTGTTTCCCATCGCAAGCTGCAGCTGCTGCTACTGCTCCTGCTATCATTAGGAGCGTGCCCTACATCCCTCTCTTTATGGTCTCTTCGCACCTTACAACTAGGGTGTGGACTCCTCCGTATAAGGCAGAATAGCTTACAAT
>JBKPNF010000063.1:0-4737 GCA_046732455.1 Thermoproteota archaeon
GCTCAAGACACCATAAGATCATGAACTGGATTGTTTCCCCTAAAAACACTCAGCCAAAGGCAAAAAGGCGGTGATGATGAAGTGCTAAAGGCATCAGATTACTGGCTTCTGACTGATAAGACCTTTACCCAGGAGCATGACATTATCAACGTATTAGAAGAGCAACAAAGAAACAGGAGCACATGGAGAACAAGAAGTAATAATGGTTATAGTAGACATAAAGGACCAAGAAAGGTTTGATCAAGCCCTCGCTAGTCTAACATGCGGCTACTGCAAGAAGATTTATTCGACTAAGGCACATATGTCCTACCCTACCGAAGTGTATACCCACCGGGGTCGAGTGAAGACATGGAGACCCATATGCAAAGAGTGTATTAAGCCATCAAGCTTCAACTTAAACACAGGTGACTTTAGTCCGGTAGCGGACTCAATCGCAGGCAAAACCATAACACCGGAAGGCCGAGATGAGGTCTGGGCCGCGCTTGAAAATGCCACGATCAACATGACATCATTTGGGGAAACCTTTGTTCCGTTAGTAGATGTGCTCAAGGCCGCATCTCAGGAAAATCAGAAGGTTCGGAGCCTCTATCAGGTACATCAGTGGAGCAAGCCTGAGGACGTGGAACGAGACAACAAAGTCATCTGGCCGTTAATTTATGAGGTAATAGCCTTAAGCGACAGCAACAAGTATCCTTCCTTTAAGATTGACGAATCAACAAAGGATGGCCCCGTGTTGTATGTGACTTATAAGAGGGAGGAATGAGGCTATAAGGAAAAAGATCCCTCCAGAGAGATCCGCACGTATACAAGCTGAGGAAGAAGGAGAAGGAGAAGATATAGGAGAGGAAGACTTGACGGTTGCCTTCAATCATCTGGTAGGCGCAGAAGTGATCGAATGCGTTTCAGAGGTTAAGCAGAACCCAGAGTGTAAATGATAGTCCCTCAAGCCTAGGGAAATTCTATGTATATCTTTTAATGCATATAATACAAGGATGTATTATAATGCCTCAAATAAAAACTACAAAGAACCACACTGCGAATGCCTTTGGCCACAAGTCTATCAACTATTCTAATTCCAATACTAAAAATAGAGGTAGTCCCAGCGAGAGTATTTCATTTAGGCTGACACATAATACATTGTACAAATTACGACAAGAAGCAAAACAAAAAGAGATCTCGATCGACAGATTGATGACTCAGATAGCAAAACAGCACACAGATTGGTATGTAAATGCATCGCAAATTGGTTTTATTTCAGTTAGGAAGAGCCTGATAATCAAACTGCTAGATGAAATAAGAGACGATAAAAAGATAAAAGAGATAGCAAGAGAAGTAGCAAAAGGCTCCAGTGACTCTCTGCTTTTGTTAAAAGAGCAATCTGACGTACCTATGAAATCCGCTCTTGATTTCATAGAAATTTGGATTAAAGAAGCAGGATATCCATACATTCATGATGTATCAGGTGTTGACCAAAACATCCATCACTTTGTCATACACCAAGATATGGGATTGAAATGGTCTCTCTATTTGTCAGAGATTTTCCGTGATTTGTTTGAAGAATTGCTTAATGCAACGGAAGTCTATCTTGAAATTACAGACAACACAGTGGAGTTTACTTTAGATACTGGCGGCCAGGGACGGCAATAATAGAATTTTTACAAGAAAGAAGCGGCAACTAACCGCCAGGATAAAGTCAAAGAATTTTCCCACAGAACCATCCTGATTGTAAACAATCTCGAATCGCAATTTAAGAAAATCAAGATGTCTCCAGAGAAATTCTGAAAAGTTGAAACAGCTTTTAAGTCAAAAGGAAGGGAAAAGCAGTAGTAGCAGAAAACGTGCATTGCAGAGACACAGGGGCTGGTCAGAGATCAGAGATCAAAATGCAGAGTTGTATTGAATTTGATGAAGAGATAAAGATAAGATTCCTATTTGTAGTACTCTATGAGTTAAGAAGCTAGGTCATTTGAAATTTCTATCTTTACAGTCAAACACTGAAGCACTCCAAATGGCAAGCATGTGGTACTAAAGTGAATCTAGACCCAAGCCGCAAATAACTGACGGTGTAAGGACGCTTACGAGCGACTGACCTTAGGCACACGCGCATGAACGTGCCTGAGCACAGAGAGCATAAAGGTAGAGAGCTCTCAACCGACTGTTCTACTACTAATACTACACCTTAGCTTGATGTGCAGTTTGCCAATCCTCCCATCGTTCCTTGCTTCTCTGGTTATACTCTTCTTTGGTAAGAAATGTCTTGCAGTCCAGACAGTAGTAGCCAATGGGTATCATACTTCTGTTGTTTTTTGACTCATTTTCTCGAATTGAACGGCGGATGTAAACAGTTCTCATGCGACTGTGGAGATACCACTGGGGATTCCCCCAAGGCCGCATTACGCAAGGTCGACTTCTACCGGGATGCTTGTTTCGCATTATGCCATTTGGTACACCAATAGAATACATAAAGGTTTGGTATAACAGTGCATAGAGAAAATATCGGTCTACTTAGGTTATTAACCCTAACAGCATATTCCATTCTAAAGGGTTCGTTCCACACAAAAATGGATCCCTCTTCCTCCGGTCCTGAAACAGCTACACTCCAACTTACTTTATTTCAGCAGAAAAGACATCAAAACAGCAGATTGTGAGAAGTTAGAGGATAGAATAATGAGTCCTATATCCTCTCTCCTTTAAGGTACGATCCCATAGAAGAAGTCAGAAGGTCAAGAGGAAAATGATTCAAGCCAGCCTGTAAGATTGACTCTTGTGTCGTTTCCTTAGCAGAGCTCTTAGTTTGGTATAACGCACCCATGAAATTGTTATTAAGTGGTATACCGTTTAGACGGGTCATTAATGGATGTGGAGAGTGAGAGACACCATAACAACAGGAATGAGGACAACAACAATATAAGAACCAAAGCGATATCAGCTGCTATACCTATAGCAGTGGTAGTAGTTGCTACAGCACTTGTGTTAGGATCGTTATTTTTCGTGAGCAGCAGCTACCCACAAGCAATGGCACAGCAAAATAATACTATGCCCCTGGGTGGGACTGATTCAACCTCTATTGTGGGGGAAAATGCAACAACAATAGTCGGCGATGTACAATCTTCAGTTTGTGCTGAGACGCAAACAGGAGGAACATTCGATGAGGGAATAACTGGGGGTGGAACAAGCGCTTTAGATGACGAGGATGCAGGCTCCGAAGGCGATAACAGTGCTGCTACCATAGGCACAACAAATGCCACTGGCACTACTATAGCAGGGATAGGAGGAGGAAATCAATCCACACTGGAAGTGAGAGACTACATAGAAGAAGCATGCATAGCATTACAAGTTGGCGACAGTCAGGGTGCCCTCATGTACTTGGATCTGGCTATGAATGTATTAGGTGGTAATGGCACACAAGGTAACATTACCAGTACTCCAAGCGGGATAACAAATGGTACAAGAACTACAGGTGTTGGCGGAGGGATGACAACATAAGGTGACAGCGCTAGTACCACATCAGACGGCGGCATATAACAGACGACACACAAATGAGTCTGGCAACCCTTCAGCTACATTACGGTGTATAATGACTTGATGAAGTTATAGATAGGTTCGTCGTCAATTTTTATTTGGTTAATATTCCAAAAACTGAAATGGTCTAGACCATATTCTATTTAGAGAACACTAGATACCCATAATGTTTCTCTATTTATCAACCACTCAAAGCTGCAAGCCATCCTCCTACTCGTATCATCAAAAGCCGCAGCCAGATGTAGATTTATCAGCATCATATATTCCATTTATCATAATATCGTGTCACAATGATATTTTACCCTCATCATTGCTCTACAATGTAGTAGCATACATGAAGTATAGAAGCAGAACCGACATATTCTGCGAAATTCTAGATACTGCAAATGGCGGGGCGCTACAAGGGCCAAGATAATGTATAAGGTATGTCTTAGCCATAACCAACTGAAAGAATATCTGATGGTTCTAATGGATAACGACTTGCTTAGCTATGATGTAGATACTCAGAAATTCAAGACTACTGAAAAAGCTCTTAGGCTTATTGAATCCTACAATCAGATGGTACATCTGATGGACGCGCCCAAATTTGGGTATGATTCTGACGAAAAATTTCGTCAACCTTTTATTTATTTTTAAGTTGGTAATCACCAGTTTGCATCTGTCTTACTGCACAGAACCAACTTGAACCATAATATAACTGTTAACCAATAACTACCAAATAATTACAACTATCATTCAGTCAGCTAAAAAAATTAATGCTTAATCATGTCCTTACTGCCCTCACTCCGGCGTCAATACTCGTTTAAGTCATTGTGCATCAGTTGATGCATTCTTCCGGGATTTGCTCGTAACATGCTTTTGTTGTGACGCCCTTCTCGGTTTGTTTCTCTATCTCAGGATCATTGGCATTTTAGGTCGGATTTTTACATACAGAACTGCAAATAATGTCACTCAATTCTTAAAAGGGAATTTCTCGAAGTCCTAAAGAGGAATAAACTATGAATGAATTCGTAGATAAACGCATGGCATCCTCGACTAAGGATAGCACTCAAGCCATCCCTCAGACTACGTTTGGGTTGGTCACCCTAAACCACTTTGGCATCTCGGTGGAAGACCTGGATCGCTCGATTGCATTCTATCGAGCTCTCACGGGTCAAGAACCTGCGGCAATTGGAAATTGGTCTAGCACAGGTCTTGGCAGTGCCTCAGGAATAG
>JBKPNF010000064.1:0-4015 GCA_046732455.1 Thermoproteota archaeon
CAATGTTGCCAAACTTGCGCACGACCGGCTTGCCGTCAGGACCGACTTTGACAGAATATCCATATACAATAGGCCCCATCTCGCGAACGACAGATCCATCGTCCAGCTTGCGCTCCTTTACCAAATTCTTTGGAACCTGCTGCTCGACATTCTTGAAAGCCTCTTGCATCATCTTTTCAACATCTCGCATCATCTCATCGATATCTGGGAACCAAGATCCAAAACGCCGTCTCCTGCCAAACCATTCGTCAAAGGGTGATGACATATGTATAGAAACATAGAGGAGGAATTGCTATTTTAAACTATTTGTTTCACTATTGGTTATTATCGAATTCTTTGTGGAGTTCTTTGAGAAGGGCCTTCTGTCTGTCTGTAAGATTGGTTGGAACCTTGACATTTATCCTCACGTGAAGGTCACCTCTCCCACTGCTGCCATAGCGGGGTAGCCCTTTACTCTTTATCTGCAAGATGGCATTTGCAGGGGTACCCTGTGAAATCTTTAGTTTCTCTGACCCTTCAAGCGTTGGCACACGAATGTCAGTGCCAAGCGCAAGGTCTGTAAACTTGACATCTAGGTTATAAAGCAAATGACCGTCTGCAAGCCTTTCAAACTTGGGATGCGGCTTGATATGGAGCCTGACTATAAGGTCTCCGGATATGCCTGCCTCTGACATTTCACCTTCTCCACGTAGCTGAAACGCCATACCCTCTTCAACGCCTGGCGGGATTTCTAGTTTGATTTTTTTAACTTGTTTTGCTCTGCCACTTCCCTTACAGTTGGCGCAAGGTCTGTCAATTATCTGACCCTGGCCTTGGCAAGTCCTGCAAGGCTCCATTGTGACAATTGTTGAAAACCTATTTTGACTATAGACGCGCCTTGTCTGACCCTGCCCATCACACACCGCGCACTTGCGTAGTTTGGTGCCCGGAGCAGCTCCACTGCCCCCACACTCTTTGCATCTGTCAAGACGTGGTACCTCTACTTCTTCTTTCTTGCCCCTGAGCACATCTTCAACTGAGAGCTCCATGTCGTAGATGATGTCTCGGCCCCTACGTCTGCTACTGCCGCCGCCCCCACCACCGCCAAAGCCGAAGTTGAAGATGTCGTCGCCGAAAAAGCCTCCTCGGCGGCCAAATATCTGATCAAATATGTCGCGAACTCCTCCAAAGCCTGCGTCGCGGAATATCTCTTCAAAGTTGGCTTCCGATCCCCTGAATGCTTCCTCGGCACCTACATGACCATAGACGTCGTAGCGCTTACGCTTTTCGTCGTCAGAGAGCACGGCATACGCTTCCGATAACTCTTTGAACTTTTCTTCTGCGTCTGGCTCCTTGTTTCTATCAGGGTGATATTGCAATGCAAGCTTGCGGTATGTATTCTTGATCTCTTCCTTGCTTGCGTTCTTTTGAACACCGAGAACTTCGTAATAGTCCCGCTTGCTACCCAATGCAGATCATCCTCCCCTCTCTTATTTTAGACAAGAGTAAGCATCTCTTCCAAATATTATTAGGGCGAGGGATTTGGCCCAGCTGCGCTTCCTGTTGGTTCAGCTGCGCTTTCTGTTGGTCCTCCTCCACCACCAAAGTCAGATCCTGCTGCACCTGCCTGTGCCGATGCGGCACCGGCGCTCTGGTATGCCTGCGTACTTATTTCTCCCAAGATGTTCTTCAAATCTTGTATCTTGCCCTTGATATTCTCCATGTTATTGCTTGCAATCGCATCGCGGATTTCCTGTGTTGCTTTATTCACTTTTTCTACTTGATCTGGACTTACCTTGTCCTTTAGATCTTGCTTAACCAACTTGTCAGCGGCATAAATGAGGTTGTCCGCTTCATTCCTTATCTCTGCCTCTTCCTTTTTCTTCTTGTCGGCATCGGCGAACTGCTCTGAATCCCTCTTTAGCCTTTCAATCTCATCCTTCGATAACTTGTTGTTTGCAGTTATTGTGATCTTTGATTCCTTTTGCGTAGCCAAATCTTTTGCAGTGACGTTCAATATCCCGTTTGCGTCGATATCGAATGTAACTTCAATTTGAGGAACGCCCCTTGGAGCTGGTGGAATGCCGGATAGGTTAAACATACCAAGTGAAACACCGTCAGCCGCCATTGGGCGCTCACCTTGCACAATATGTACTGTTACCGCAGTCTGGTAGTCTGCAGCGGTAGTGAATACCTTACTTTTCTTTGTCGGAATCGTGGTGTTGCGCTCGATCAGGGGCTCCTTTAATCCGCCCAATACTTCGACACCCAATGTTAGTGGCGTTACGTCCACAAGTAGGATATCGGTTGAAACGTCACCTGCTATGACTGCACCTTGGATTGCTGCACCCATTGCCACTGCCTCCATTGGATCAATCCCACGTTCCGGCTCCTTGCCCATAATTGACTCCACGAACTGTCTCACCATGGGCATCCTTGTAGGGCCACCAATCAGGATGATCTTGTCAATGTCTGCAGGCGTCATCTTTGCGTCCTGCAATGCCTGGGTCATAGGCTGCCTGCAACGCTCAATTATAGGTCGAAGCAGCTCCTCAAGCTTTGCTCTTGTAAGTTGTAGTATCAAGTTCTTTGGTCCTGAAGATGGATCATACGCCAAGAAAGGAAGGTTTACCTCTGTGGTAACAACATTTGACAGCTCTATTTTGGCCTTCTCTGCAGCTTCCCTTATCCTCATCATTGCAGCCTTGTCGTTTTTAACATCAAGGTTAGATTGTTTGCGGAACTCCTGTACAATGTATTCGACAAGCGCATTATCCATATCGGTGCCGCCAAGCTGGGTGTCACCTGAGGTAGATCTGACTTGGAACACGCCGCCTCCCATCTCCATTATTGTGACATCAAGTGTTCCTCCGCCTAGATCAAAGACCATTATCTTGAGGTCTTTATTTGCCTTGTCAAGGCCGTAGGCCAGCGATGCAGCCGTAGGTTCGTTAATAATCCTTACTACTTGAAGACCTGCAATTTCTCCAGCGTCTTTGGTAGCTTGGCGCTGATTATCGTTAAAGTAAGCCGGCACGGTAATGACTGCCTTGTCGACTGTTTCACCCAGGAACGCTTCTGAGTCTCTCTTGATCTTTTGCAGAATAAACGACGATATCTGCTGTGGAGTGTACTCTTTGCCGTACACCCTGAACTTAAAATCTGTTCCCATCTTTCGCTTTGCCGCAATGACGGTTCCTTCGGGGTTTGAAATCATCTGACGGCGAGCTGGCTCGCCGACAATGAGTTGCCCGTCCTTGGTAAATGCTACCACTGATGGGAATGCCTTACCGCCTACAGAAGTGCCTTCTGCTGCTTGAATTATCGTTGGCTTGCCGCCTATCATGGCTGAAGCAGCCGAGTTGCTGGTTCCAAGATCAATACCTATTATTTTCCCCATATTATCAGCCTCCTCCTTTTCCTCCTTGAATATCTATCTCTTTAGTATCATTAACGCTATTTTTAATTATCTTCTTTGAAATTTCAACAAGGCTTGGTCTTAACACCCTGCCGTTGAGCATATAACCCTTTCTTATCTCAGAAGTCACTGTGTTCTCTGCCAAGTCATCATGTGCAGAATATGCTATAGCATCGTGCACGTTTGGGTCAAAAGGCGTTCCTATTGCCTCTATCTCTCTTACTCCTTCCGAAGCAAGGAGCAAGTCGATATTCTTCAGTATTCCTTCCAGTCCTTCAATGACTACTATCTGCTCTGACTTGCTCTGTCTAGCGACTGAGAGCGCTCGGACGTAGTCGTCACGTATATTGAGAAATTTAAGCAACAATTCGGCCCTGATCGATTCCGCCTTTGAGGCAACCTGCTTTTCCATCTGCTTGCGGTAGTTGTCGAAGTCTGCCACTAGGTACTTCATCTTGTTGAGGCTGCTCTCCGAGGACTCCTTCGCCTTTCTCAGTTCGCTCTTGACTGACTCGAGTTCGTTCCTCAGCGCCTCAACATCTTCTTCCTCGACTGATTTGCCCTCTTGCTGCTCTGCCATGATATTGCCTCCTTCATCATTCTCGACCAAAGTAAATC
>JBKPNF010000065.1:0-4473 GCA_046732455.1 Thermoproteota archaeon
CATGGCAAGGCGTCTGCACCGGCTAAGATAATACTTTTTGGCGAGCACTTCGTCGTATATGGGAGCCCTGCTATACTTGCGGCTATAAACAAGCGCGTATATGTTGACAGCTACACCACGATAGATGAGGAAGACAAGATAGTCATTAGATCCGACATCGGAGTGGCTGGCAGATACAGCAATGATGGAAGATTTAATGCACTTGAAGGGGGAATGAAATCAAAAGCGGTTTTGGATCCCATCTACAAGGCTATCAAACAGGTTCTATTGTTAAGAAGCAAGAAGAGGAAGAAGAAGACAGGGATAGAGGTTTGCATTTCTTCAAAAGTGCCTCTAGGTATCGGTCTTGGATCCTCTGCTTCAACATGTGTTGCAACTGCGGCTGCCGTAGCTTCACTTTTCCAAAAAAATCCCAACAGACAGAAAGTATGTGAGCTTGCGATCCAGTCAGAAAGCCTGATTCACAGGAGAACTTCTGGTGCAGATTGCTATGTCAGCACCTATGGCGGGTTGATGCTGTACTACAGCAAATCAAAAAGCTTCAAGAACATAGAGACAAAAGGATTGCTTTCCCTCGTCGTTGCCAGCACAGGAGTCAAGCACTCCACTTCAGAGCTTGTGTCAGGTGTCAAGGCGTTCAAGGATACAAATAAGATGCTCTTTGAAAGCCTTGCAAAACAAGCTAGTGACATTTGCTTGCAAGCAGGAGCTGCCATAGAATCGGGAAAGCTTGACAAAGTAGGCGCACTTATGAACGAAAACCAAATCCTACTTCAGCAGATCGGGATATCGCATCATAAGGTACATGAAATAATAAATATATGCAGTAAGGCCGGTGCCATTGGAGCTAAGATAACTGGAGCAGGTGGAGGAGGAGCGGTTATTGCTCTGGCAGAGAGCAAGCATGAAAGCACTAAGATAGCATCGCGTGTCAAGGCAGCAGGCTATCAATCGTTTGAGGTCGAAATAGACTACAATGGGCTTTCCATCTAGAATTCGATTTTCCGCAATGCTTGCTTTGTCTTTGATTCGCCTTCATTTAGGAGATTCTTTTCCTACGGGCGTAAAGGCTGTATTCTCATATAGATAAGGGAACCGCTCTTCCATGTAATGCGGACTATTTTCTTTATCTCTGTGCCGGCTCTTTCATCATGTTTGTGGTGCATATTGTGAGCAAAAAGGCACCAGTTATTCCTCCTATAGATGCCCTGCGATGATAAAGTTTATCTTGACTCTGCCTTCTCTAAAGGCCTTAAACACACCCTGGCAACCAAGTGCCCCAAGCGATCCGCCGAACCGCAATATCAGAACATTCTCGACGCCGTCATTGGAAGCCCTAGCCAAAGTATCCAATTCACTAATTATGCGTTTTTGAGAGGGGCAGTCAGATGCACAGGCTTGACGAGATCGGCAACATCAACCCAGCAGCGCGCTATCTTGTCCATTGAGTATATGAGGTTCAGTACTGCCACTGTCGATTCTAGATTCTTCGAATCTACTCTGCTCTTGATGGAATTTATGATATCGATAAATTCATTATACATCTTGACCACAGCATTTGATTCTGATCTATTTTTGTTTACAAATGCCGCAACTGACTTTTCATGCATCTTTTCTACAAGTGCTCCAGCCTCGACTATCTCGTCTATTGCCTTGATGTGTGAAAGATCTATTGCATTTGTCAGATCAACGATATAGTCTCCGGCGCTCTCCAGAAGGTTGGCGGATATTCTGTAGTCAAGGATGTCAATGTTGCTCAGGTCTAGCTTACCTGCTAATTTTTGATCCATCATAGCGCTTCGGATCAACCTGACAAGCAAGAAATATTGCCGGTCGACTTCGTCGTCTCTACCGCTTATCACTTTGCGGATACTACTATTCTGCTTTAGCTTTATTGCTTCAAGCATGTCTCGATACATGCCTGCCACTATTGCACTCATGCGGCGGAGTATCTTTTCAGCATCAAGTGTGTCTGCATCAAGTAAAAATTGAGCAGATATATGAAACCCGTCTTCATCAACTATTTCTAAGCCGACCAGCTTTCGCATAGCCTTCTTAATCCTATCAGAATCTTCAAAAGAAATCTGCGAGCTTGCCTTGATCCGTATCATATCATACCCAAGCAAGTATCCACCGTACACTTGATTAACGAGCATGTCCATCGATACTGACGAATATGGAATCGTCAATTCCTTTATCTTGTCTGCCACATCATCTTCGGAAGGAAATATCGATATAGAGTTGTCACGGTTGATGTGCACTGGCACGATGCTTCCTTTCTTCAGACTGTTGCTCTTGATCCACATGCTTGGCAGTGATACCAAGATGCTGCTGCCTATCTGCTGTAAGCGCCTCGCATATTGTGCCATGTTATATTTAATTCCATTTAAACTAATTAAACATTATTTTTATATTTTCGAAGTTTTATAACTCTCATATGGCAACAGAGCTGGTAGCGGAGCCTATAGGAGTGGGTAAGGCATTCAGTCCTGGTCACATAACGGGCTTTTTCGAAGTGCCGGATGAAACTTGTCGTTTCAACTCCTTGCATAAAGGTTCTAAAGGGGCCGGATTCTCAATCGATAGAGGCATCACAACAGCAGTATATCTCTATGAAAGTACAAGCCCCGAATACCAGATTTGGATCAATGGCATTAAATGTCGCAATGCAGAAGTTTCGAAATGGGTTATTGAGAGATATCTCAAGTTTGCAGATAGACCATACTTTGTAGGCATCCATCATGAAATTGAAATCCCAATTGGCTTTGGGCTTGGCTCAAGTGGTGCGGCTGCTCTCAGCCTCTCATATGCGCTCAATCAAGCTCTTGACACAGGTCTCAGTAGAACCCAGGCAGCGCAGTTGGCGCACGACGCAGAGATCGCCTGCAATACTGGCCTCGGGACGGTAATTGCCGAGTTTGCAGGAGGTTTTGAGATGAGAACAAAGGTAGGGGCGCCAGGTGTAGGCTCTGTTAGCAAGATCAACCTAGATGTGAATTACAAGGCTGTAATACTCTGCCTTGCTCCGATTTTGACGAGGTCGTTTCTCACAAAGCGCATAAACGAAATAAACGGCCTTGGAGGCATCATGCTAACAAAGCTAGCGAAGTCAAAAAGCGTTGATGAGTTTCTTAAAATGTCACGTAGATTTGCAGAGATGTTATGCCTCACGGAGGGGAAGTGTAAGGGACCAATTGCGGCTCTCAAGGCAAAAGGAATTGAATCAAGTGTGGCACTCTTTGGTCAGACTGTTTTTACAGTCATTTCTCAGGCAAGGGCGGATGAGGCAACGGCTGTCCTAAGAGAATTTGGTGGCACGCTTATTGTCTGTAACATAGACAGGGCAGGAGCAAGAGTACTCTAAATTTGCACATGAACCACATTGTCATACCGTCAGATCATCCTCGAGCCCACTCACTTCACATCCGTGAGATGCTAGTCAATGGCTTTAGGCGAGGCCTGGTAGTACCCGAGGGTCTAATTGCCCATGGAAGGGGGGAGGCATATGACTACCTCCTTGGCGAGCGCACCACAAAGACTGCCCAACATGCGATTAAAGCAGCAGCAGCAATTCTGTTGTTGTCAAACCGGCCCGTCATATCTGTAAATGGCAACACTGCGGCTTTATGCCCAAATGCAGTGGTGGAACTTGCAAAAGTGGCTGGTGCGACTCTTGAGGTCAATATCTTTTATAGAACTAAGGAGCGCGAGTCGGCAATCAAGGGAGAGCTCGAGCTGCATGACGCAAAAAAAGTATTGGGGGTAGGCTCAAAAGCGTCAGCAAGAATTCCGGAGCTCCAAAGTGAGCGCAGGCGCGTTGACCCTGATGGAATCTATGCTGCTGACACGGTGTTGGTTCCACTGGAGGATGGTGATAGAACAGAAGCTCTCGTAAAAATGGGCAAGACAGTGATTACGATCGATCTCAACCCATTGTCAAGGACATCTAGAGCTGCAAATATCACTATTGTGGATAATGTCGTAAGGGCGATGCCAGCATTGGTGGAAGCCGCAAATAAACTCAGGGGCACCAAATCATTAAGAAAAATCGTGAATGATTTTAACAACAGCAAAAATCTCAGAGAGTCACTCAGGATCATAAAAGGTGAAGTTTAATAATTGCAAGGCAGGACAAAACTGAATGTAAATGACATATTAGCTAAAAAGGGAAAAGAAAGAATCTCTGTTCTTACTGCATATGAGTATTCTACTGCAAGAATATGTGACAGTGCAGGGATTGACATTTTACTTGTAGGCGATAGCGCAGGGATGGTGGTGTTGGGTTATGCAAGCACAATGCCTGTTAGCATGCAAGAGATGATGATATTTTGTGGTGCAGTGGCAAGAGGAGCCAAACGTGCAATGATAGTTGGCGACATGCCCTTTGGATCATATCAAGTAAGTCCAGGTGCGGCAGTTGAGAATGCAATTCAGCTAATAAAGGCTGGCTGCGATGCAGTCAAGCTTGAAGGA
>JBKPNF010000066.1:0-4718 GCA_046732455.1 Thermoproteota archaeon
CTGAGCTGGTGACTGGGCTAGACCTTGTAAAGCTGCAGATAGGAATAGCACAGGACGAAGAGATCCCATTCAAGCAGCAAGATCTGAAGATGAATGGCTGCGCAATTGAATGCAGGATTAATGCCGAAGACCCATTCTACGAATTTGCACCTTCCACCGGCATTGTGCCAAACTGCAATATTCCCTACGGACCCGGCATCAGGGTTGACACCTATCTCTACCCCGGCTGCAATGTATCTGGTTATTATGACTCCCTTGTAGCCAAGCTTTTGGCATGGGGTAGAAATTTTGACGAGTCAAGAATTAGGATGAAAAACGCACTTGATGAGTTCATGATCGAGGGAATCAATACTACCATTCCGCTTTACAAGACTATAATGGACGAACCAAACTTTATCAATGGCGAGCTCTCAACCGACTATCTTGAACGCTTCAAAATACTTAACAAGATGAACGAGAATACAAAGGAAGCGTCCAAGAAAAGCGCAAAGGCGGCAGTCGCAGCAGTGCTGTTGCAGTCAGAGTTTGTCAAGAAGAGTGAGGCCCTTCAGCAGAGCCCTGTGGCCAAGTCAAAATGGAAAATGATGAGAGGATAGAATGCAATTCAAAGTTGGCGACCTAGCTGAGATGTTAGAGGGCGAAGTGTTACGCACTACTGACAACAATTCTGTGCTGGTCAAGATAGGAGGCAAGCAGCATACATTGAGGCTATTGAAATCTGGGACTAACGAGTTTGAATTTTTGCTTGACAATAGTTTTCACCATGCCAAGATCTTGCACTTGGGTACTGCAGAAGTGAAGATGATGATCGATGGGCAGCCATTGGTGGTGAAAAAGCATAGCAAGCTCACAGAAGTGCTTGAGAAGGCATCAGCAATGGGAGGAGTCGGAGGAGGCGACCGCAACCTCACAAGCCAGATCCCCGGCAGGGTGGTTAACATCGCGGCAAAGCCTGGAACCGAGGTTAAGAAGGGTGATGTTGTCGTCGTACTCGAGTCTATGAAGATGCAGGTGGCGGTGAAGGCTCACAAGGATGGCAATTTGAAAGAAATAAAGGTAAAGCAGGGGGCCAGTGTCGCAAGAAATGAGGTACTGGCAGTCATTGAATAAATAAATATATAAACTACCTCTTGCTCTTCTTGAGCACTTCTTTAATCTCGTTATACTTTGGCTCTATTGTAGGATTATCTGAAATCCACCTGTAGATTACCTTGCCGTCTTCGTCAAGGATAAAGACTGATCTTTTCGCTGCGTTGTAACCTTCCATAGTACCGAGTTTACTCATTACAATGCCATATCTTTTGATAGTATCGCGTTTGTAGTCACTCAATACCGGAAAGTTAAGATGGTGATTCTGAGTGAATGCCTTATTTGCATGAGGACTGTCAACAGAAATAGCTACTATATTTGCTCCGTAGTCTCTAAGCTCGTCAAGCTGATCACGAAAAGTACACATTTCTGCTGTGCACACTGATGATTCTGCAGCTGGAAAGAAAGCGACGATTGTTTTCTTGCTCCCAAATTCACTCAACTTGCGCCACTTCTGGTCTACATCTGGGAGTTCAAAATCCGGAGCTTTGTCACCTATATCGGGAGCCGATACAAGGGATGTGTTAGACATATGTCTTTGCAGCCGCGGGGCTCATAATAAAAACATTTCAGCGTAAATATTCAAAAATTATAGGTTTTGCTACTATTACTACTGCTCCTCGATATAAGTTGTGACCCTATATGCTGCATTAGGTTTCTTCCTTTTAATGAAAAATTACCTTTGCTGCATTTCATCTTCACTGTTTTAATGAAAGTATTGCTAGACTAGGATACTTTACTGCTATCACGCCATCGCCATCATCTTGGTGATAGAATATTATTTGTTAAGTATCGCTACTGCTATCGCCAATGCCAATACCATATCTCCATTGATTCTTTTCCATATCAAGAACAAATGCAAGCAGAACATTTTCAAGAGTACTTATTATCTTGTCTCCTTTTGCCCTAGTTGCCTTTCTTGGAGCACCCGTAGCTCCGCTGTCGGTCAATTCTTTGAACTTCCAATATATCCTGACATTATCTGGCAGTTTTGGTATAACATCTTTGGGTGCTAGGGCCATATTTACAAGATCGGGTCTTACAGCAAGCATTGCAGATGTTTCTGCCTCTCCACCGTGTCCTAGGCCATCCCAAACGTCAAACAGTTCTTTGTCTATTGATCCAACTAGAGTCCACCATGATTCCAGACAAGATATTGCAATTCCTGGATTTCTTTCCTTAATTATTCTAGAAGCTAATTCGATGGGTGCGATGTTACCATCGTGGCCATTTATTATTAGAATACGTCTTATATTATTATTCACCAAGCTTTGCAAAATATCACGTATCACATTCATCATCGTATCTGGCTCAAAACTAACAGTCATAAAGAAGTCTTTATGGTGGGAGCTCATCCCATATGGAATTGGAGGAAAAATGACCATTTTTTTACCATATCGTGCAGCAACTCTTTTGGCAAGTTCAAATGGCATGATAAAATCTGATCCAAATGGCATATGGTCTCCATGATTCTCGCAAGCTCCAAAGATTAGTAATCCTACGGTCTCGTCTGAGATAAAGTGCTTTAGATCATGGGCATTCATTTCTGAAAGAACATTGCGACCACCGCCACCATAATCCTCTTGCTTTTCGCTATCCCTCTCCACATTTCTTAGTATAATGTTCTATTGATAAAGTTTATCATAACTAATGATGCTGCCCATAATGTGAAGCATTGATGATGATAATGGCATGAGTAGTGATTTCTTTTTACACTCACTAACAAGTATTATGTCGGATTAGCCTGCATAGTATTATATACTTTTGACATTCATCAATTCTGATTGTGCATTTCTCCGAATTGAATTGATCAAGAAGATAATTATACCCCCTAAACTTTATGCATGTCTTCCAATCATTTATTGGACTTCATTTAAAGGATTTAGATCAGTACGTCATGTCAAATAATAAAGAGAATGGATGGACGCTCATATGCTAAATCGTAGTACCAACCGGCTACCACCTCTACTACTCCCATATAAGCACCATCAAGATCATCCAACGTTTTGTTTGCGGTCTTTATCTTTTCCTTTCTCTCTTGACTAATTATGTCCAATTGCTACCATTCACAACCATAGCTGATTAAGATGTTTATCTGATGAAAATTATTTGAGGCTATGGCGCCTGTTACAAATAATCGCATTAATGAACAAAAAGAAAGACGCTGCCCACGATGTGACAAAATAAGCGAATATAGTGTCGGTAATTGCCGATTGTGTGGGCACGACCTTAGCTAAGCAAGAATATTTCAGCCATCTTATTCATACTTTATATCCAGCCGATGAAGACGGCTGATGAGGAAATCATTCCTATTATGAGGATATACCGCCGATCTTGTGGCTGCCATCTTGTTGTTAATAGCTGGCGAAGCGAGATGCATCCGGAATCTGCCGAATTGTAATGAGCTCCTGAAAAATAGGCGCTGTTGTCAGGCCAAATGATAATGCTATCATCACCACACACCACTAACACCATAATCTGAGCCGATATTTGTGCTTACCATGGTATCTCTGCACTAGTTTAAATTACTCTGTTTGAATTCCGATGGACTAATCTCGTGGATCTTTTTCGTCCAAAAGTAACGAAAAATGTTTGTTTTCTTTAATTGGAACAGGTTATTGGAAGTTCTAATCTAGCTTAAAAAAGTAGATTTTATTGATTAGTCTTTGTCATCTCTATCCGCCCAGCTGTCGTGATATGATAATCACAGAAGTACTACAATTAACCTTATTTCTGTCCTCTTTATTCTTAGCAACCCATTCGAATGTCTGATCTTATCAATAGCCATCCGTCCGTCCAGATTGTTCCTCCCATTATTTGTTGTAATGCTTATACTTGGAAGAACTAGAGGATGTTACGATCCTTCAGCAATTCAGCAAGCAGGATGGCGCCTTTTGCCGATCCCATTTTTTCGTTGTGCGACAGAAGCATATACTTGATGCCGTTATCAAATGCCGTGTCCTTGCGGAGTCTCCCTACAACTGTAGTCATGCCGTCGTTTATTTCTCTATCAATTCTTGGCTGCGGCCTTGTCGGATCATCGTGCACGATAATGTAGTCCTTTGGTGCACTTGGCAAGTCCATTACAGTCACATTCTTTGAGAATTTCACCATCTCTCTCTTTACATCTTGTGCCTCTGCTGTCTGCTTAGTTTCCACGAATACCGACTCCGTGTGACCGTCAAGCACCGGAACTCTTGTGCAAGTACAGCTAACCTTGAGGGGCGCAGGAGCAATTGAGCCATTGTTCATAAGACCCAAGATCTTCTTTGTCTCAATCTGTACCTTTTCCTCTTCCTTTGGAATATACGGGATGATATTGTCCATGATGTCAAGTGCGATGACACCAGGCGATCTTCCTGCGCCAGAAAGTGCTTGCATAGAGGTCATGAACACTCGGTCGATGCCAAATCTGTCAAGTATCGGTTTTAATGTTATTGCCATGCCCGTTGTTGTGCAGTTTGGCAGCGGAGCAATAAACCCCTTCCAGCTGCGGTTCTTCCTCTGGATGTTCAGCAGCTCAGCATGATTATCATTAATGCCGGGTATCAATATTGGTACATCACTTTCGTAGCGGAATGCCGCAGCAGTACTTATGACGGGTGTGGTCTTGGCGAACTTAGGCTCTA
>JBKPNF010000067.1:0-11273 GCA_046732455.1 Thermoproteota archaeon
CGATTCTTCTGTGCCACACAACTCACAATGCATCTAGTGCATATCTCATACGCAATAACCCCTATTAAACGAAGGGGATTGTGAAGTCTATTCGTTGATATCTGAACGTCTTCGATTTAATAAATTGCACTTATATACTAAAGTGTGACGAGGTTCCAAAAGTAAACTTTTTTCAGAAAGCTTGTTAAATGTGTTCTATCAGAGTGGTGTGGGCAAAGCATTGAATTATCGCCGGCTTATCTATTTTTGTTTATATCCTGCCTTTTTTTGTGCAATTCATTTTGGCTAGGAACTAATAGCAACAACATTTGCGTCATACATGGTTCAGCTGAAGTGATTCCAAGTATGCTTAATGGCAAGGTGTTCGATAATGACAATTCATCGATTCATAAGGTTCTGTTTAAAATCTTACTCGCCAATTATTACATCTGAATGGTGCTCGCTATAATGCCTGTCAGCCTCATCTTTTGTCAGGAACTCCTTTGCGCAGTCTTTGCATCGGAAGGTCCCAGACTCATATTCAGACATGCGACAGCAAACATTGACTGGACCTGATAATATAAAGTTATAACCAGCTGTTTTATTAGACTATGCAACCGTACCCCTGTGTGAGCAGATTTGAAAATAGATTATGAACTTCTAAATTCTCTCTGTGAAGACGTTCTTGCAAAGCACGAGTCGATAAGGTGGACTGGAATAGTAAATAAGAATGGTGTCATATTGACGCAGAAGAATAGAAAAGGAGCTAAGCTTCTGCTCTCAGAGGAAGAAAATGAAGAATATGCTGCAACAGCGATCGCTAGGCAAAGGACAAGGGGAAAATTTGAGCCTAAGATAGGCAGGATGGTATACTCTTTCGGACGGTATGAACTTCTGCAACGGGCCACGATACCGATAAACGAAAATTATTATATGTTAGTGACCTTGGATGTCGAAGAAAAGAATTTTGACTCGATCCTAATGGACAAGGTCATACCGGTCATAACCAAAAGCAGGAGCAGGTTTGTCAGTACGGATGATTCGGTCTGACCTTAATGCAGCCATGCATTCGATTTGCTTTGACTGACAACTCGAGTGGGAACAAACAAAAATGAGCAAATCAATCCAGATTACTGTATTATGGAAAGAAGAGGCTAATCAATACTTAAAAAGAGATACAGTAGCTTCATCTTCGTGCTTACTTTTTATCCGCCCCGCTCACTCAAGAGCTAGCCTACGATGATGAACCTCTCTTTATGAAGCTATCTATCTATGTTACTTGTTCTTTCCTGTTCCTTTTATTTTAGCCTATCAAAATATTCTGGGTTTTCTTGCAGCGCCTTGTTATACGCTTTGTTGGTCAGCCTGTCAGCTTCTCTATTCTTTTCCCTTGGCACCCACTTGATCTGGATTTCCTGAAATGTGCTCATAAGTTTCAGAACCTGCCTGTAAAGGGAGAGCATTCTTTTTGCCTTTACTTTGTAATCGCCTGTCAATTGATTGACAATGAGCTGAGAGTCGCTCATAATCTTAACCCTGCTGGAGCCAAGATTGTTTGCGAATAACCACTCTAGTGCTTTGACAAGGGCCGTATATTCGGCAACATTGTTAGTAGAGTCCTCCGAGAAAGGCTCTCCAGCAATGCCATAGTCACTGTAAATGGTCTTCCCGTCCCGTTTGACTATAAAAGCGTAGCATGGGATGCCGCCTGGGTTTATTGGCTGACAGAGGCCATCAAGGAAAACTTCTATCAACAAAAATCACTATCGGCTGCCCACAGATATGTCTATGTCGTCTGATTAATAGAAAGGGGGTTACAGAGGCTCTTCATTTCGCTATTCTGGTTCTGAAGCTTGGGGTTGATTAGGCCTAGTGACTCTATGTCAGGTATTTGAGACAAAAAGATCTGCGCTACAAATCAGCGTTTTGAGACTAATTACATAACAGGCCGATAAAGAATAGAAGCGTACAGTAGATAGAAATGAGAATATCAAAAACTCTATTTCGAAATCTAAGACAAGTTCAATAAAAGCAACAAATGAGTTTGTCATGCATCTATCAATAAGTTATCTGAAAAGCTAGCACAAGGCTAG
This sequence comes from Thermoproteota archaeon, assembly GCA_046732455.1. GTDB lineage: Archaea > Thermoproteota > Nitrososphaeria > Nitrososphaerales > Nitrososphaeraceae > Nitrososphaera. The sequence goes on from JBKPNF010000067.1 coordinate 2,073, forward strand.
CAAGCCTGATAGATGTAAAATATGCCGACATCGGAGAACTAGCTTATTGTGTTTGATTGCAACTTGAATATGTTCTAGACTATTCTGGCCATTATATGAAAAAGCCATTATAGCGAGCTTTGCCTATCATGCGGCCACTTTCTCGGTCTCGATAGATGCTGGTCGAGTACTTTGGCACATAGCCTTCAGGCCTAACAAGATGGGGGGTTCCGTAAATATTTGCCAAAACGTATTCGTAGCGCCAAAGAATATATCTCTCCTGATCAGTCATCAGCCTCTTTATCGGAATAGAGTAATCTGTCCTGCCATCTGCTAGCAGAGTGTTATCCTGCCAAAGAGGGTACTTCAACCATTCGGACTCAATTGACTCGGGTCTATTTCTGGTAAAGAGTATAGAGGGCCTGTAGGCTATTATTATGCTGAATATAACCATTGAAACACCTAGAAAAAAGTTCATGGCTGCACCCATACTGACAGCTGTTGGGGTGTACAGCGTCCACCTGAATGTCACTTCTCCAAAGGAAGCCTCTCCTGGCTGCGGGTCTGAGTAGTATGGTAGTATCAGAGAATTGTGTATAAGTACAATTCCTAACGTGCATATGACTGCTGGAACTATTCCTTTCCATATCACTGATAAGGCTATAAAGGAAACAAGAATTATTGCTACTATTTGCATAGCATCTACGCTTTCATCTATAAATAGCTGAAGTGCTGAAGGAAAAAAATGCAAAAAGAAGAGCAGCGATATGCAGATGATATCTATGGCAATGAGCTTTGACGTACTCCTTTGGAGCCAAAGATAGGCTTTTGTCTTCGCTTTATTGCTATTGCGACGCTCTGGAGGAGAAGAACCAGTTCCCGCTCCCATGTGTCTATATTGCATACATTTGCATTAAGTATTACTAGATCGTAACCTTTTTTGATGCAGTCTGCGAGAGGAATCACAGTGCCTCCATTTGGCCTCTTTAAAAGGAAGTCCACGGATATTCCATCAGTTGAGCAATCGATACCAACACCCTCTGATGACACAATTTCAATACAACAGGCACAGGATTTGCTACACGGTCTTGAATCGGTAAAGACGCAAGAGCTTTCCGATCGGCTGGGGCGGATTAAAGAATCTGCAGGAGAATCTCTTGAGGTTGTCGACTCACTGGCAAAAGAGATGGAAAGAGAAAACATCAAGCTTGAGGGCTTAGAGCAGAGACTAAAGTCCGTCGTTGAACATTCAAAGAAGACGGTTGTATCATCACTCAAGCGCGAGGCTTCGATTGAGCTTCCATTACCGCAATCCGCAAATGACGCCAAAAGATTCAAAGAAAGGTTCGAGACTATGATGAAGCGCTTCGGAGAAGTAAGTGGCTCCCACAGCAAAGTGCTCAATGCCTTCATGAAAAAACACTCAGGCAAGATCAAGGGGGAATTTGAGTTTCTGACCAAACTGCTAAACGAGACGAGAGCGATAACCTCAGAGTTCGATCAAAGCCGTGCACCAATAATAAAATGTAGCAATATGATGAATACTGCTTTGCAAAAGATATCGTCCATCAAATTAGCTGAGGCTGCAGCGAAGAACATCGAGAAGGAAATTGAAGAAATCGAAAGAGGGCTAAACAAGCTGGAGACTGAACTTACTATACTCTCTGGCTCTAAGGAATTTGAGCAGGGCGCTATCAGCGCACGGGAAATAGCCGAAGCAGAAAGGAAGCAAGAAGAATTCCATATCCAAATCAGAGATCTCTTTTTACGCTTATCGAGAGCCTTTACGAAATACTCTTACGGAATTACAAAAGAAACAGAGCAGCGTCTCAAGACAATGTCAGATGAGCCCTGGAGGATATTTTATGAAAAAGATATTGCTCCATATTCTTTCCTACTGTTGGAAATTCATAGGTCAATAAACGCTGGCAAAATTCAGCTTAAAGATTCCGACAGGATAGTGCAGCACCTGGAAACCATACTGGCATCTCTACCAGAGCTTCAGCATAAGGCACATACACTCAAGAAAGATATTGATCTGCTTCGACAACACAACATTGACATAATTTACAAATTTGAAGAGCTCAAAGAAAAGATTACGCAGCACACGGAGGCATTGGCAAGAAGCCGGCAAAACTTGGAGCTGCACATGCGGCAGGCAAAGGACAAGAGAGAAGAAGTTGATGCTATACTGAGGGAGGCATCTGATGCATTGGCTGAAATTACAGGACGGAAATACTCCCTGAGATATCCGTAGCTGTTGTTCGTTCTCTTGAGCAAACTGTATGAGACAATATTGGCCTTCCCTAAAGTAATCCTCTGCCTTAGCAGATCGAAAATAGAAGGCTTGCAGGTGTGGGCTAAACTGCTTTTGGCTTGATTTCCTTATCTCCAGATAGTCGAGACTACTCCAAGGCCGGCAATGCAGAGTCCACCATAAGATACGAACTGGACTCCAAGAAATGTACCGAGCAGCGCTAGCCCAATGCCGCTTGCAATAGTTATAGCCTCGCCAACTCTTCTCTGATTCCTCAGAATCCGGCGCCTCTGGTTGCGGACCAATAAAAAGGCTAGGCGACATTGGTTTTATAAAATTACCTACACGCTCTAATCTGCTATAGAATATGGTTATTGCGGATTGAGGTGCATTTGTATTTCCTGTTCATAGATGCGCTCTGGTTGCGCAAAACGACTACTTGCCAGCAGCTATGCTATATGTTTTTGATGTGTTTTATCTTTCCAAAAAAGAGGAAAAGCAGTTAGGTCATTTCTCATTGCCAATGCTTCCCTGACGGTCCCTCGACGAATACCGCATCACTGCCTTTCGGCTTGGCACTGATGACCAAAGGACGAGATGTTATCGGAGCTAGCATGCTAGTCACAAGTCCTATTGCAACTGCTATTGAAAAAAGTCATGTCTATAACACCCGCGCCTAAGCCGAGCCAATTATAAGCTCAACCATACCTCTCACGTTCAGAAGAAAGCCTATTGCCAGATTTACCTCTCGGTTAAATCCTACAATCTTTGCACTGATGCATCCTGCCGCAATTTTCGTAACTATTGAAACCGCGAGCAGAGCTAGAAAGAGAGGTATTGCATTAAGAAGCAACTGAACATTAAACTCTATGGCAGTGACTGCGAAAAATATAGGCGCGAAAAGCCAAGCGTAATGGCAGAGACAGTTCCATAAATCCTGCAAAAATTGAGCACCTATATCCCAAAAACAAGCAAATAGCGAAGTTCCTTCTCAGAGTCAGCAAGTCGCTTTTCACGTGTTATAGAGCGGGGAAACTTGGCTGTAAACCTAAGGTAGTCAGCGGTTATTGAAGCTCATCGTTTTGTTATGAACACATTAGGCGGATTATAAAAAGAAGAATCAAATTCAACAAAACCAAAAACCTGACTATAACACTACAGAAAATCTTTACGGTCGAGGTTTGATGGGTAAAAGTGTCCAAGCCATCCATCATAGGACCATCCCGAGCATCCAACGTAGAGTTTCTGCAATCAAGTAGTGATATTATCCGTCGCCTAAAAGGTAGTTGCAAGCTAAGACCAATTTGGCTTTTTTCCAATTTGCCATCAGAGACTATCGTATTCACAGCAGTCTCTTTGGGTTTTAGGTTCCTTTGCTCTCCCTTCTCTCTCCCTCTTTCCTTCTACTACTATTTCCTATCGAAAAGCCACCAGAACAGTAGTGCCCCTAACAACCACCACATATAATGAAAGACGTTGCATCTCTTATCTTTTAAAAGCTTTATCTCATTCTCCCTCGTCATTCTCTAGAAAAGATATCGACAAACAACTTTCAGGAATCCATATTGAGCATCATGTACACTCCCAGCATGATAATGGGTTTTCACGTGTCCTAGCGAACTTAAGCTTTTTGCAGCATATTTTGTGCATCCTATGAGGCTATTGTTAGGCAATACCTGACATAATATTTCTAATAGGATCGCGAAAGTTCCGAGCCTCTCCTTTCAGAAGTCTGATCCTCTGATGTTAGGCTAACTAGAATTACGTGCTGTATTTTTTCACCAATCATTTCCTAAATCAATTTATGAGCGCAAGCCCAGCTTAAGGCCATCTCTTCATTTTGCTGTTTGCTGGAGTATTTATGAGAATTCTGTATTTTTTTTGTTGTTATCGCCTTCTTTAATTATTAGCATCCTTCTTCATCTTCTGACTGATGATGTGTCATTAAAGAAGAGACGTTGTGAACAACGCCCTTGATTTTACAGCACTTCCAACGTGATAGAAACTCTCTAAAGAAGATTTAGTTTCTTGTTACTAAATGTTCTTCTTATTCTCCATATTTCTAAGCAATCACATATGTCCCATCACCTTCATCACTGTTTAGTAGCCATTAATACTGGGATTTTTGGACTGGTTTTTATGACATTCATTACCACTATTGAACTCAGAGGTACAGCAGTTATTGACAAAAGCAATCACATGAATGGTGACAATAGTAGTAAGTCCAAAGAGAGCCATGCACATTACCAAATAGCAGTCGGATGAGAAATGCGATGATAAATATTGCTATTGCTACCATGATACTCGTCTTATCTCGAGGGGAAACATCTCTAGGCTGCAAGAAACACCAAAAGAACACAGCAAGATTTGAGAGCACATGGAGGTATGGTGAAAAGCACGAGCCCGGAGATGGATGGGCGTATGATGAGTCCCGCGAGAAGCTCAACTATAGGGGTGGTTGCCCGATATGCTGAAAGACCTCGCCGAGGTTTCCTACAACAACAAAATTATGATTATGTTAACGAATAGTTGCTCAGTCACCATTTCGATGTAGCAGAATAATCCTTTATAAAATATTTCAGCGTGTCTGCATTCCGTCACAGCATCGTTAACGGAATCAGAATGGTAATTCAAAAGGTTGTATGCAAGCGTGCTCCTCAACAGCTTTTCCCGCAAATCCTTTTCTAGAAATTAGACGCACCGACTATGTCTAAATCATGCGGCAAAGTTCGAGGCCAGAAAAAGAATGCCTTCGTCACTCTTTTGCAGGTTTTTGAGTGGTTGCCAATAGATTAATATTTCACTAGCGATATTACTAGCGATATGATATCGGAATGGTTAGCAAGGGTAGGGAGCGCCATCCCCAGGGGCTTTTCCAGACAATACATTCTATCGCTGCTGAGGGATCAACCCATGACTGGAAAGGAGATAATTGACAGAGCTACAATGCAGAGTGACGGTAAGTGGAAACCTTCCCCCGGCCTGATTTATCCGCTGCTTGGTAGATTACTCGACGATGGCTTGGTCATAGAAGACAAAGGCGGAAGGTATATGATCACAAAAAAGGGGCTTGAGATCACTTCAGATCTACAATCCTTTGGAAATATGATTCAAAAGCAGATCGACGTGATGCTCCGTGTTGGCAATGTTGGCAGGTTCGTAGCGATGGATCTGATAGACCGAATCACTGCAATCGGTACAGCCCTCAGTTCAAACCTCGATTCAATGACCCAGGAGGAGCGTAATATGTATAAGGACTTTCTTCAGAATGAGCTGGAAAAGCTCTATGAGCAGGAAGCCAAAAACTCCGAGAAAGAAAAAGTTAAAGTAGAATGATACTGACCCTCAGGGTTATCACCTCTTCAGAGCCATAGAGACTTCAAAAAAAGGGGAGCTCTTTTTGATTGTCATACATTCGCTGTAGCTTCTACCGATTTGATAAGCTGTGTTCTGTCATACTACAGGGTTTGGTCATGCTTGGACGCAAGAGGCATTTGAGGATCCGGCTCAACTGTAGAAATGCCATCGCTTTCGTCAATTTAAGAATATAGGCGATGCAAGCTATTAATTCAAGACAAGGCAAGATTATTATGCTAATGCGGTATGGTCAAAGATATAACAGAAAGGATCAGCCGGCTTGAAGATGCACTGAACAAACTTGACCTGGAAATAGCCATCACAACCGATGTTATAAAGGATTACTACGTGAGAGCTTCTCATGATATGCCAGAGGGGCAATCCTATTTCCTGAATGGCGTCCAAACAGGATCAGTGGTCAAGTCGTACTTGCTTACGCCCCATGGTATCGAAGTGCCTGGCGAAGAAATAATACAGATACCAGAATTCATAGACAGCGTTTTGCGCTTCGCAAATTATCCAAAGAGAAAAATAGAGGTTCTAAGTGATCTTTCCGCCCACCTTGAAAGTATATACGTCATGATTCAAAAGGCAGAAGCATAGTCGCCTGTCTGTTAAATATCTGCCCAGCTTGGAGAGAAATTTGTCAAATTAATATCATTCGTTAGGTACTATCACATCTGGGATCAAAGGAATCTGGCGCAGCTATTGTTGAAACATGACATAGCCCCAAATCAAGGCAAAAAAATACATATGGTCCCTTTTGTTTTTGTCTCTATCTAAAGCAGTACTTTCCAATTCCTGAAAGATGCACTTCTATGGGTATTCGTCCAAGCAATTGTGAAATGTGTCATAGCCGCTAGGGCAAGAAAATTTCCAAATATTCAAGAAGAGTATGGTCCAGGTTAACATCCAGATCCTATTGAAAAAAAATGAGCCAAGGCCTTTTTTCAATTGCCTCTTCTCCATAGGTAATCGGCTGTTTAGCAAGTGTCCGAACTATTTCTGTTGTGGCAGCTACATACATCTAATGGAATCCACATATTTTTTTCTATCTCTACATCCACGGCTCTTCTTTGACAAGAAGGCGGCCGCCGCCATCTGCGACCTCAATCCCCATCATTTCAAGGATAGGCATTGCATTCTCTATTCCTTCCCGCTCGATGATGTTTCCTGCCATCTTAAGCCGATAAGGCCGTGCCCAGTGTTGCCCTATCTTGTATTTTCCCCGCATGTCTTTAGGGATAACCTTGATTACTGTAACTTCAAATACAGAGGGCATGTTCGCGTCAAGGGGTTCATACCTACCTTCCTTCTGATACTTTTCCATCAATGCATTGAGTGCTAGTGCTTTTTCCTCATTGCTCTGCACAATTTCTGCCCTACCCTTGATCACTACGCTTATGTACAGAGTATCTGCCTGGGAGGCGTCATTTGGATGAAAATAATAAGAAGGCAAGAAGCAGATGTGTTGGTCCACTTCGAATCCTACGCTGGGATTACGCCGGATGTTGTCCAGCTTTTCTCCAAAAGGGTGAGAATGCATGTATACAACTGCATCACGATAGACGAAATTCATAGGGATGACCTGTGGGTATCCATTGCTATCTACAGAGGCTATTCTTCCGACAGGTCGGCGGTTAAGAAACTCTATCATTTTACTCTTTGAGTGTATTTCATATTTCTTGACCAGCTGCATCTGTGATGATATATTCTATCAATGTTCTTCAGTTAAAAGTTATACGGCAGTTTGCTCAAAGAGCACTGTGAAAAGAAGGACGATCCGATACGGTATAGCCGGCTGCATAATCGCTCTTGTTAGTGCAACCCTTTATGCTATAGTCAGACTTTATGTCTTTTCGCAGCGCGTGGATTGGTCGATACTGCTTGTCAATGTCATTGGCTTTGCAGCCATTGCAGGCGTCTTGATCTACCTTACAAAGAAGGAGAAGAATCTTGAAGAAGAGGACCTCTTCAGAGATTAAAGCGGAGTAGATCTCGCAATTGCCATATTGGTGCGAAAGCGAAAGTGCGGCCCCAAGAACTCCTTCAGCTGCCTCAATTTGCGGATAGCTATCGCGTGACTGTTCACTTTAATAATGGCATCACTTTTTTTCGGGTCTTCTAGTCTGGAACAAGAGTGTACACTCTTTATGATATGGCATCCCGGAAGGGACGCGATTTGTTCTCCGCGAATGTTCTCGTATAGGAAAATGTTCGAGACTGGTTGCGTCAACATCCTTCTAGTATAAAGACGAACCAGGAAGAGGAAAAGATAGCAAGTTTTAGTAGCTGTTAGCGATACACAATATTGATGCAAGAGGAGCGTATTAAATATCGAATAAACCAGATGACAGAAACTGGGGCTAATGTGAGCCTTGCACTGAGTGAAGATGTTGAATTAGAGCCAGTATCCCAACAGGAGATGATACTTGAAGCAGTTGACAGGGCTGTCACAGATAAGGAAGTAAAGGAGCAGATCAAGCCGCTACTTGAAGCTATCCTCAAATCCCAACCACAGACATTGGTCAAGACATACTCACAAACAGTCATCCAAATAACGATGCCAAAGAAGCGTTACGAAAAAATTGGTAGCCCGCGGGTAGGAGATAAGCTTCTGATAGATATCAGGAGGGCCTGAGCTGCCTTTCCATCTCTTCGATTGATTTGATCGGAAGCGAACAGGTATAGTTTTTACAAACAACCGCAGTTTCGCCTTCTCTTTGAGCTTCGCGCCCTTTAAAGGCGGGATAATGTTGTAGCTTGGCAAGTTCCCTTGCATCTACAATTGCGTTTATGCTGTTTGGAAGGAACTGTCTGTTAAGCCATGCTGCCAATTGGGAATTGTTGATATTGTTACTGTTATCAGTAGTAATTACTGTTACCTCTACTGGTTTTTTCACGTAAAGGTAAATCGAGTTCAGCATCTGGCCAAAGCCAAAAGGATTTTCAGCAGCTGACCTGGAGCCAGATTTCATTATCCTGACTGCTCTGTCGAGGTAGCTGTCATTTTGAGAGTAATAGTGAAGCCTTAAAAGATTAGATGCAGCCATAGAATTGCCACTTGGGATCGCAAGGTCATAAAAGTTCTTTGTCCTTGAAATTAAGTGCTCATGGTCATCAGATGTAAAGAATAGGTTGCCTTCCTTCTCGTCCCAAAAATGCTCTAACATGAAATCGGTATATGTGATCGCTTTGTCAAGATATTCTTGTTTTGAATTTACAGCAAATAAATCGAGCAGGCCACTGATGTAAAAAGCATAGTCTTCAACATATGCGTTGAGTTTTGATTGTCCGTCCTTAAAAGTACGCCTCAGGCGGCCGTCATTCGAGGCGAGCTTCCTTTCTATGAATTCAAATGCGCTTTTTGCGGTCTGCAAGTATTTTTCGTTTCCACTGACGGCAAAGCCTTTTGCAAAACCAGATATCATGAGGCCATTCCATGATGTTATAATCTTTTCATCTCTCCCAGGCTTGGCCCTCTTCTCCCTCTCTGCAAAGAGCGTGGTGGAGGCATCTTTAACTATTTGGGCCACCTGCTCTGGTGTCATTTCATATTTCTTTGCAAGACTCGTTATAGATACTCGAACATTGAGTATGTTTTTGCC
>JBKPNF010000068.1:0-15444 GCA_046732455.1 Thermoproteota archaeon
GAGTATGTCGCGCTATCTGATTCGCCGGATCGAACAGACCCCTACGATCGTATTGCGCCCGCATACCGAGATAGTGGCGCTCGAAGGAGGTGATCACCTCGAATTCGTTCGCTGGCGAAACAATCAAACCGGGCAAATCGAAGAGCATAACATCCGCCATGTGTTCGTTATGACAGGAGCGATCCGAACACCCTTTGGCTCGATGGTTGCGTCGCGCTCAACGCTAAAGGCTTCATTAAGACGGGTCCGGATCTGTCGTCAGAAGATTTGAGTTCTGCACACTGGCCCCTTGCCCGTCCGCCTTACTTGCTCGAAACCAGTTCGCCTGGAGTCTTTGCAGTAGGCGACGTGCATGGCTGCAGCATCAAGCGTGTCGCATCCGCGGTTGGGGAAGGATCGATTGCAATTTCATTTGTTCATCAAGTACTCCTCCAGGAATAGAGGAAGCAGATCTAGCATTATATTCTTTGAATTCTTCAGATTCTGGGTTAAAGCTCCCTTCTTTGCCGCATTGTAATCAGTGAACAGATCGAACCGCACTAATATCAGATGCATACTATAACCATGAACAGGGTCTATTTTGCAGTAGACAAAAATCAGGCGGTCATATCAAAAATAAAGCTTCAGAAAGCTTTGATGCCAACACCCTCTAGATGAGATACTGCCAAAAAGAATAAAGCATCTGTTCTACGAGATAATGCCTTTGCGACCTCTTGCAGACAACAAGTTAAGTACATCACCTGAGTTGTTGAGCCATACATAGACAAAGCGCCGCCGATTCATTAAAAATTCAAGATATAGTGATAAAAACGCCTTTTGAACTAGCTTACAAAATCCCCTTCCATCGGGTATCCTGCTTGCTCCCAATCCACTATTCCACCGGCATAACGCCTGACTTTAGAATATCCCATATTAGTCAAAAGCTGATATCCGATTATACTTGCAATACATGATGGATTAGAACAATATATGACAACATCATCATTAGGATCAAGAATTTTCCTTGCATCCTCTAATTTGCTAATGTTGATAGAACCGGGTATGTGTTTAGCATTGAATGCCCATTCTCCTAAAGCGTTTACTAGTTTAAACTTATCTCCACGATCCAATTTCTCTTTTAATTCTTCCCTGCTGATAAGGTTCATTGATGATTTGGAATCGTTCATTAACTGTCAAATCAACCAGTACTATGGATATATTAAATATTTTTTGATGGGTTGGGTTCATTATTAATATGCGTGTAGTCTTCTTCACATCAAGACACTGTCAAACCAGCTCAAAGAGTCGCTTAACGCTACAATAAATGGACAAAGCCGGCCTGTCAAGTTGGTGTGTATATGGTGTAGAAATGGTGGAGGTAGTAGAGATATTTCCCATTAACTATGGAGTGCGCATATGGCACACTACTTTTTAGGTATGATCTTAAGCTCTCTTTCCGTCAAGTTAACAACTTTGCTGTCGCCCTGATTATAAATTTCAGCTTTCAATGTACCATGTTTTTCCTTTTGAAGGAGGTTGATGCGTTTCTTGAAAGCACGCAAAATTGGTTCTGAGTGCTTACCTTCTTGTTGAATGGATGTTACGATCAGCACTCTGGCAGATAATTCGTTTATCGCTTCTGTTATTCTTGAGATATCTTTCCTTATATCTTTCATTTTCATGTTGGGTTCTTCGTCGTCAAACGCATTTAACAAACCAGGAACAATGACGCTTCTAACCTGATATTTATGAACAATCTCTGGCAGCTCGACTGATATTAGTCGTATTACCTGATGCACAGTAAATGCTCGGACTACAAGTATTCTCTCCGCGACACTTTCCTTATTCATTCCATATTGCCTTGCAAAATTAACTGTGTTATATACATCGGTATGGTTACCGGCATCTGCAATCATGACATAAGGTGAATTTAGACCGCCATACCTTTCAGGCAACAGCGATCTTATGCACAACCTTGTAAGCAGCAAATTTGCGCCGTAGCCTGATATGCAACACAGATCCGTAGCCGCAAGTCCAACGAAGGAATCTATCTTAGGAATATCGAATCTTAATTTCTTCGGCAGCAAGGTATCAGCGGTTTGAATCTTTGGAGTAAAGATTTCCACTTCAGGGCGAAGTGACCTTCTTATCAGACTTTCTGAAAGCATCGAACCACAACTTGGGCATTCTTCTCTCAATGAGAGAATTTCGATATATTCCGCAGTTTCCTTCAGTACAGAGCCGCAACTAGAGCATAGATACTGGTGGCTGATTACCTGCATAAGATTTAACATGTTGAAACATGGCACCTAATAAAGGACAATAACCCCACTTGAAGAAACCCCCTACCCCCCCTCTCCTCAACGTGTACTCGTGTTTATCTAAAAGCTGAATATGTTTTCATTATGCGACGTAGACATGACTTCCTAGCACAAGTTGCTGCCCATCTATACAGGGCTTGTAATGACTGTAATAAACGGACTCCACACATCTGTATCAGGTGTGGATTATGCTATTCCTGTCACTGGAAGATTGAAAGAACGCCGCTAAACCAACGACGACTGGTTGCAACAACAACAACAACCGCTCAGCTTAGCCGGTGAAAGAAAAAGCTTGGGAAGAACCATACCCTCTTTTAGATTAGCTTTGGCTGAGGAGGAATCTGAGTGTGGGGAGGATTACAGAAAGCACCTCGACGACCGAGAAAGAAAGGACTTTGGTGATATGTTCGAGATTCCCAGACTGTATATCTCTGCTTGTTCCGACTCTGTCAGCTTGGTGAGGATATATCCTATTTTCATCAGCATAATCCTCCATCACTACAAGGAACTGATGGAAATCGCCCAGCAGATAGGAGTAATTAGAGAGCAAAGATAATAGCTTGTCACTGAATCCAAGCGACGATATTCTCACACAGATTATCAAATCGTATGAAGGTTATGCAGACTTGCTGCGCGGACAGGAGCGAAAGGAATTCGACGAAATGCTTAGACTTTGCTACAGATATGCAGAAGCAATCAATGCCAAGGGAGAGCCATTTCCTGAGGAAGCGGTGATTATCACCCTCCTATTCAAGCAGCATCTTATCATCAAGGATTTGAAGCAGGCAATGGAAAAGCTCAGAAATGAAGGGGAGAAAAAACAGCCGCTTTGACAATTTCTGGATGGTTGCTTGATGTCTATCCTATAAAAGACAGGATGGTTTTCTGGATTAAGGATGAAAATGGTCGTTCTATCAACAGACTGGAAGATGCATGGACTCCTTCAATATATGTAGGCTCTGGTAGCAAAAGAGAGCTTGAAGCATTAGCAGAAAATAGAGCAGTCCAGCACTATATCAAAAGTTATGACTTTGTTTCAAGACATGAAAGGATTAGAGATCATGAACAAAGCACAGTATTGCAGCTGACGTTGGCGAATGCATGCAAAGCTACATCGCTGGCTACTGCAATAGAGGATATTGATACACACGACAGATTTAGGCTTTATAACATTGACATACCACCTGCACAGGCCTACTTCTATGAACATGATCTCTTTCCTCTTGCAAAATGCAGTGTGGATGTATGCAAGGACGGCAAGCTTGAATGGGTATTAGACGATAATATCAGATTCACAAATTACCACCTTCCAGAGTTCAAAGTTATCGGTGTTGACGTTACAACAAAACAGGAAGGCCGACTCCCCTCGTTCACCGACAAAATAGACACAATCTCAATAAAGTTAGAAAATGAAGATGAGACTATAGAGATTCAAGAACAGTCTGAGGAGGATACTCTCTACGAACTGATGAGGGAGACCGTAAATATCGACCCAGATTTTATCTTCACTCAGGACGGCGATGGATGGATGTTCCCCTACCTGACAGCACGAGCGGAAAAAAACAAGCAGATGCAACTGATACTGAGCAGGGAGCAGGTACCTATTTTGCCACGTCCAAAAGAAGGAAGAGAAGGAGGAGGAGGAATAACCTACTTTTCCTATGGGCGGGTCCATTATAGGGCTGCCAGCGTCATGCTTTTCGGGCGGGTTCATATCGATACAAATAACAGCTTGATTCACGATCCATCTGCACTTCACAGTCTGTACGAAATAGCCAGAGTTTGCAGAATGCCACTACACAATATTTCCAGATCAACAATTGGACGGGCGCTGACAAGCATGCAATTCTACCTTGCGCATAAACGAAAGTTGCTCGTGCCTTGGAAGCCTGCCAGCTTGGAGAAGTTCAAGACGATCAAAGAGCTGGTGGTAGCCGACCGAGGCGGTCTTATCTTGGAGCCCATGGGGGGAGTTCATGAGAAGGTCGCTGAATTTGACTTTGTGTCATTATATCCTTCGATAATTACCAAGCTGAATGTTGGCGCGGATACGATTAACTGCGACTGCTGTCCGGATTCCACAAACATTGTACCCGAACTGGGTTACCGGATTTGTGAAAAGCGAAAAGGGCTTGTTGCTGAATCACTAGAAATTCCATTACAGAATCGAAAGGATTACAAACACTTCCGAAGGCTAGCGACAGATGACAAAAGCTGGGCTATCTTTGATTCACGCCAAGGGATACTAAGGACAATAGGTCATGTCAGCTTTGGATACCAGGGACATGCACATTCCCACTTTGGGCTAATAGACGGACACATTGCGATATGTGCATGGGCAAGGTTCATTGCAAATAGGGCGCGCAAGGCTGCAGAAGAACTAGAATACGATGTTCTTCATCTGATAATTGACTCGCTGTTTGTAAAGAAGAAGCAGCAACCAGAGGGGGCATCGCACCAGCATCATTATCATCATCAGCGGTACATCAAGCTAAAGGAGAAAATTGAAAAGGCTACAGATTTTGAGATCTCATATGAAGGCGAATACAAGTGGATAGCTTTTTTGTCTAGCAAAAACAATCCAAAGGTTGGTGTGCCTAACAAATACTTTGGATGTTATCAAGATGGAACAATAAAGGACCGTGGGATAGAAACAAGAAGGCATGATACACCCACATATTTCTCTAGATTCCAGAGGGAAATACTGGAGATAATGGCTCAGGGCAACAATATCAAAGAAGTCAGAGCGCGGATGCCGGAAGTGAAGCATACATTCCAGAAATACAAACAACAGCTGAAGGAAGGCAGAGTTCCATTAGTTGATCTGATCTTCACCAAGATGCTAACCAAGCATACTAATGCGTACACTGCTAATACAGTTGAAACTGGTGCCATCTATCAACTACAAGAGGAGGGAAAAACCATGCAGGCAGGTCAGATTTTGCAATACGTTATCACTGACTATTATAGGAAGAATTCCAGAAGGAGAGCCATTCCTGTTGCACTAATAAACGAAAAAACTACTTATGATTCTAGAAGGTATACGCAGTTGTTAGCAACAGTATGCAATTCGGTTACCGAGCCATTTGGATATTTTATAGAGCTTTAGTTTTTCCTACGCATCGATACAGACTGGAAGAAATATTTTCTCAGTCCTTAATAAAAGCCATCATCCTCTAAGGGTCAGTTGCATAGATCGTCAGATAAACTGAAAATATCTCGACCGTCTGTGTACCACCTCTGCTCTTGCTAGTTTGAGCATGTATTTTTTGGGTCTTTGGATCTTTTGCAGATATTTATATGGTGGTAGAGGAATTATCTCCACTTTTGATGGAATCCTCCATCAACCCTTGCAGTGAATTTGAGTTCGCCTTTTATCAGGTGGAGACGGGTGGAGGTATATTGTTCGTATGATGTTGCTATCTATACAAATCTTTTCGGTATTCCCTTTTCCTTTCATAAGGATTGGGAAGGAGAGGTTACAGAGAAAGGAGAGGGGTTAGAGTATCACGTAGTATCAGCCGCTTCTTTACCGCCCTTCTGTCTTACTCCTGCGCCAACATTTATCAAAATATCTCCTGTGCTCTCGTCAACATTAACTGGATACGATGTCTGATTTTTTGCCCAAACAGTCCTGTCTGATACTTTGCCATTGCGAACATCAAATACAGCATAGTGCCATGGACAGGTTAAATTGTAACCTTCCAGCCTGCCTTCTTCCAGAGGTGCGCCTTTATGAGAACAAACAGCATCAATAGCAAAGACTTGACCATTTATCATTGCTAAAACAATCTTGTTTCCTTCTAACTCCACTCCTACCAGACCACCTTCTTTGATATCTTTCTTGTTGGCTGCTCTTTGGAATCCTTCTTCTCCTACTTTTGACATTCCCAGCCTATCAATAGGCTGTTTTACTATTTACAGATTAACTTCATACGAAAAAAGCAATGATGAAGGATTGTAAGAGACAGTTTTTTATTATATTTTCAGTCCCTACCTCCCAAAGTGACCCAATATTTTTTTGATTACATTCAATCGGAGAGTTGTTCAATCTGGACATGTCAGTAGAATTACAAGGTTAGATGAGATATGACAATTGAATCCATTATCTTTGGCTTTGTCAACACATCAGTATTAGTTATAGATTGATTTTGAGATACTACGAGGTATTGCGGGTGACAATACCAATCTCCAAATCCCATTCGAGGTGCCATAAGAAATATACGGTAAACGCTGCAACCCATCTTTTCTTCATTGTTATTGTTTCAGGCTGAATCCTACTACTACTATGTCAAGCACCTGGCACCGGTCGAAACTATATTGCATCAATCATGTTTAGATATCAATATTGCATCAAGACTTTTGCAGACAATTTCTGACAAGCAGGCCCTGCTATAAAGCAGGCATAAACAATATAATTTACAGTGAGCCTATGGTGTGAGCATCTATATGCTGCTTGATCTCCTCATAAGTGGGGCTCGCCCTTGTCTCTTCTCTGGCTGTCTTAAGCGCCGCAGCTATATTGGCAATGTACAGCGCCCTGAAGTCTTCACACCCTTTTAGTTTGAATGCTCCAAAGGCGCCGACAAATGTGTCTCCAGCTCCTACAGTGCTTACTATTTTCAGATCAGATGAAGCCAAATCTATGGATGGGATCATCGTGATTTTTCCATCCGTACAGATCACGCATCCCCCATCGCCTAGAGTGACAACAACACTTCTGACCTTGACGGAATTGGATATCTTCGTACATGCCTGGATACCATCTTCCATTGACGTCAGAGATCTAGCCTCCTGCTGGTTTAGAATCAGATAATCAACATGTGTCATGTATCTTTGCAGTGGAGGAAGACCGTAATTGGTTAGAAGTGCAGGTGACCAGATGACCTTCTTGCCAGCCCTTCTGGCGTATGTAATGAGCGATCCCGAAATATCAAGAGGTGGGTCTATAACTATTATTGTACTCGACTCGTCTATTGCAGATAGCACCTCATGCCTTACAACATCCTCTGGCCTAATGGCCAAGTTTGCAGCGTGATGCGTTAGAATCACATCTTCGCCTTTGCTGTCAACAATGACATAAGCCTGCCCAGAAAGCATTCCATCATGCCGAAGTATTAGAGAAGTGTCAACACCTTCATTCTGAAGTATTTTAATCTGTCTTTCGGCTATATCATCTACTCCAAGCATTCCTATAATGCCGACGCTACTTGCCCCTAGAATTTTCACTGCCGCTACAGCAGTGTTTGCGGCCTTTCCTCCGGGAACAGAAATTACCTTCATGACACGCACTTCTTCCCCTGGATTCGGGAATCTATCTACAAATAGTATAGTGTCCCAGTTTATCGCGCCACATACGAGGATTTTTGACATACATAGAAGATGACTCAAAGAGAACCGTGTAAAGTTATCGAATACGACGCCGAGAGCGAGCAAGGTTTTTGCCTATTTATCCCTGCATCGGCTTTAGGTCCATTCCTTTTACCTTAAAACCTACCCGTTTCTGCCCTTATTCTCATTGTACTGAGTCTATATGGAGTAGGTCTATCTTGTCATCACTGCTGAGTAGGCAGGAATGGTAACGATAACTTCAAGAGTAATAGACAATGGACAATGCAACTATAAGGTCGGGCCCGGAGTAATCCGACAGAAAAATGTTTGAAACAAAAGGCTCGCCTACCCGTAGAAGGCAATTGTCATAAAGCTCAACTGTCAAGAATAACAAGAGGATACGATATGGTCTTCAAGAGCAAATGAGGAATTACTATATCCCTAAAAAAGAAGTTATCAAAATAGCAGACACGATTACGTTCGTAACTGGGGTGAACCATTGTTGGACAACAAAGGAGCAGCAAGAAGCAAGAAATGACAATTCAAGTTTGTGGATATGCGGCTCACCATGCCAAAGCACCGCTTACTCCGTACTCATTTGAAAGACGGGAACCTCGAGATCAGGATGTCGCAATTGATATTAAACATAGTGGTATTTGCCATTCGGACATACATCAGGTGAATAACGGATGGGGCGGATCAACCTTCCCGATGGTTCCAGGACACGAGATAGCAGGCATTGTCTCGCAAGTGGGGACAAAGGTAATTCGCTATAAGGTGGTGATAGAGTGGCTGTGGGCAATTCGTTGATTCTTGTAGGAAGTGTAAGCCTTGTCACGAAGGCCTTGAGCAATATTGTGTTGAAGGAGCAACCTGGACCTATAATGCAGTTGAAAGAGGTGGAAAAACCCAAACCCAAGGAGGTTATTCAAACAAAATCGTAGTTGATGAAAACTATGTCCGTCGGATTCCAGACAACCTACCTCTTGATCGAGCAGCATCGCTTCTCTGCGCGGGTATCATGCTATATTCTCCTCTGATGCACTGGAAAGTTGGTCCTGAAAAGAAAGTTGCTATTATTGGTCTTGGAGGGCGGGGCCACATAGGAGTAAAAATCACACGCGCTAGGTGCCCAAGTCACAGTGCTCAGCCATTTTCTTGAAAAAGAAGAAGAAGGCAAGAGAATGGGAGCTGATAAATTCTATTCTATGTCAGATCCGAGCACTTTCAAAAAGCTTAGAGGATATTTCGACATTATCATCAACACCATTTCAGTCGTGCTTGATTCCAACAAATACATGAAGCTGCTTGCCCTAGATGGGACGATGGTATTAGTTGGACTTCCGGAGACTGCAATATCAATTGGTGGCTTCTCATCGAATAGCGCACGCCGCAGTCTTGCAGGCTCGTCCATTGGAGGGATTCGAGAAACACAAGAGATGCTGGAGTTCTGTAGCAAGCATAACATTGCCTGCGACATAGAACTTATCCCGATTCACAAGGTGAATGAGGCTTATGAGCGAGTTGAGAGAAGTGACGTTCGATATAGATTTGTTATAGACATCGCGAACTCGCTTAAGTGCATAGACTAATAGCTCAAAGATTGGGCTATTATGTACGAGATTAAAAGAACTTCAGAGGCCCCTTAAGGATACGTCAAATAATAATTATTATCCTCTGAAGATTGCTGATAATACAAAGAAGGGCCAAATGGATTCGAGAAAAACCTTCAGAATTGAAACACAACATCGGCTAGAATCAGATCTATAAGCTAAGCAGTTTGGATAGTATGAAGTGGTAACGAACGAAGTGGGGCTTTAGCTTTTCTCTGTACTTAATGCGAATGAATGAAAAAAATATTCTTTGATTTCCTATTTAGCTTATCATACCTTCCGCCTGTTGTACTTAGGATTCGTCACCTCCGGTAGCACAACACGAGATATGTCTTTGCCGCTTCCTCACCAGTTTGTGTGGATGTTTTTTACCGGTATTCGATTACTATTCTATCCATTGGCGTCTGCTGTCTCATCATAGTCGTCTGCCGCACTTGTTCCGCCAACAGATACGCCTTCTTCGCCGCCTGTGGTGACATTACCTCCACCAGCAGTAGTAGTACTACTAGTTATGTTACCCTGTGTACTACCGCCGCCCCCGCCCATTGTGCTGAGAGCCATATCTAGAAACATTATGGCACTTTGGGTATCATTATTCTGTAATGCAGTACGTGCTTGTTCTAGATTCATTCTCACCTCTGATGTTGATTGATTTCCTCCTCCGCCTCCTCCTCCTTCTGCTCCTGCAGTAGTAGCATTCCCGCCTTGCGTAGCACCGCCAATAGTGCTGGTCGTATTATCAGTAGTGGTAGCACCACCGCCACCACCACCCCCTTCTGTAACATTCTGCTGCTGTGCTATTGCTGGCTGGTAGTTGATGTTGTTACCGATGAGGTACAGTCCTGACAGCAATAATGCTGCAGTAACTATGGCCCCACTCATAGGTAGAGCAGCTGTTGGTTTGGTTCTTCTATTTTTTTTGTTGTTGCCATCATTCATTCCGCTCTTTGGACTCATTACCTAGAACTTGAGCGATATAGAACTTAACTATTTTCACGCATCCTCAAAGCCAGAAATTGGAAATTGCTGCAAGAAGGGTATAGCTAGAGATGGATGAAAATGCTGATTCCACATCCAGAAAATGTTAAGGATAATGCCGTATCTAGAGGGTTTCAATCAACTAACCCCTGAAAAGGAACAGTCAAATACGTGCGGGAACGAGCATCAAAATGCGGCCACGAAGACATGTGGATTATAGAACCTAAAGCCCGACAACGTGGTGTTGGTTAACAAGGTTCAATCATAGATTCTCATGGATAATTTATTGGCTCCAAGACCGCTCATGATGTCATGACCTCCGCATCCGCTCAATGAAATATGCCGGGTGTTTCTGATACGTTGGATCGAATAGCCAAATCTAGAAAATGTGGCGCTGGAGAAGAAATATCAGGTACCGCTGAAAAGCTGATTTTTCACACAAGAAGTGGTAAACGCATATCATGACTTAAAGCTGTCTTTACAAGATAGAAACAAGTCTGCTGTCGCATCCGTTGTTTATGAACTGATAGTAATACTTTTTTTGCGGTGTTATATTTCATAAAACAATCAAAATGCCTGATCAGTTTTAGAACTAGCCAGTATTTTCCTTCTATTTCTTCAGTAGCTTGAACAAAAACCATAATGGGAATAAACCCATGTAGAAGGACATATTGAAAGCTAATCCTGCAGTCAAAAATTACCAAACAAGATTAAAGGAAAATGGAAAGAAGAATTCTTAAATCATTGATCTAATTGCATCTAATAGGAGTGACTATTGTAAACAAAGAGAAGATTTCACTTTTTCCCTTATTGTTGATTAACTTCATTGGAACTCTAGGTTTTAGTATTGTTTTGCCGTTTCTAGTTTTTTTAGTTATCCATCTTGGTGGTAACGCCATAGTCTACGGTATACTTAATGCAACTTACCCTGCGTTTCAACTCATTGGTGCTCCCATCTTAGGGAGATGGTCAGACATTTACGGAAGAAAAAAAATTCTTCTCTTAAGTCACGGAGGAACATTGGCTGGATGGGTAATCTTCCTTATTGCATTATTTTTACCTGTTAATAATCTACTTAACATTAACTCTACGATAATAGGTGGGTTTGCTGTCACCGTTCCATTAGCTGCACTTTTTCTTGCGAGAGCAATTGATGGACTTACTGGTGGAAATGTTTCTGTTGCTGATGCATATGTCGCAGACATCTCCTCGGATGAAAACAGAAGCAAAAACTTTGGGAAAATGGCGATATCTTCCAATCTTGGTTTTATTGTTGGACCTGCATTAGCGGGAATTTTAGGAGCAACTGTTTATGGAGAAGTACTCCCTGTGTTGGCTGCGTTGATTCTGTCTTTAGTTGTCTTAGGTGTAATAATCTTCACTTTAAAAGAGACGAAGCGTTCGATTCTAATGGAAATTCCAGAAAAAAAAGATTTAGGAAGAGTGTTTTCATTTGAATCTAAAGAGTGCTACAAAACTGCAAATCCTAACAGACTCAAATTCAAAGACGTCTTCAAACTAGAACACATTTTATTCTTACTTGTATTATATTTTCTTATCTTTCTTGGATTTAACATCTTTTACACTGCCTTCCCGATTCATGCTGTAGATGGTTTAGGATGGACAGTAACACAGATGGGAATTTTTTACGCAGTATTAAGTGGCATTATGGCTTTGGTACAAGGTCCAATTCTACGTAAGGCATCAAAGAAATTCTTAGAAGAACAATTAGTGATAATTGGTAGTGTGATTTTAGGCACAAATTTCATTTTGCTTGTGTCATCAGATATTATCTTAATCTATGGGGCAGCAGTTTTGTTTGCAGTTGGTAATGGTCTTATGTGGCCTTCCGTAATGTCGATACTCTCAAACCGTGCTGGAATTGTTTATCAAGGTACAGTCCAAGGCGTCGCAAATAGTTTCGGAAGTCTAGCAAGTATTATTGGACTGATGATCGGGGGGCTTTTATATAACCTGCTTGGAGCGACTACGTTTCTAGTTAGTGCAGGAGTCATATTCACAGTTTTTATTATGTCATTTCATTTAATGAGAATTAAATAAGCTGACATGCAAAAGATCCGTAGATATCCGTGTTAATAACAAGCATAAAAAAGCTCTGGAAGACATACTATGCCCAAACAATGGACTCTGAACAAAACCTGCAATGTCCGCGTGCATCGTGCCATTGAACCATTCATACCCCAAGAAGTAGCCAAACGCTCAAAAAAGTCAAGCAATAATTATTGCTAGTGATTTTTGCTGTGAACCTAAATGGTGCCGCATGAGGCAACCACCTGTCAAATCAACAGAACCGTAAGTTGACGCAACAAATTCGAGTTGTCCAACTTCTCAACCGTCCCTCCCATCGTTTCCACTGAATTCCTCGCGAAGTGCAGGCGCGACCTGCGTGCCCAACAATTCGATAGCTCGCATCATCTTCATGTGAGGTAATGATGCTGCATTCATCTGAAAAGTGATGCGGGAGATCCCACCGAGTGCCTTGCTGTGTCGAACTATTTTTTTAACCACCTCTTCCGGGTCGCCGATGATCAGTGCACCTTGTGATCCTCGTTGAGCGTCAAAACCCGCGCGCGTCACCGCAGGCCATCCACGCTCCTTCCCAATATCTGTGAAGGCACGCGCGTAGCCGGGAAAGAAGTCATCAGCTGCCTCTTGCGTCGTCTCTGCGACATAGCCCAGCGAATGTATGCCAACCTTCATCTGATCGGCTGAATGGCCCGCTCGCCTACCGGCCTCCCTGTAGAGATCGATAAGTGGCCGGAATTGGCGGGTTTCGCCGCCTATGATTGCGACCATCAAGGGCAGTCCTAGTAGTCCGGCACGGACGAATGATTGTGGAGTCCCACCAACGCCCACCCATATAGGCAAAGGCTTCTGCAGGGGCCTGGGGTAGATTCCCTGTCCAGTCAAGGTAGGCCGATATTCTCCGGACCAATGGATGTGCTCATTGTCACGAATCTTCAGCAGCAGATCGAGCTTCTCTTCGAAAAGCGAGTCGTAGTCCTCCAATCGCAGACCGAACAGCGGAAACGCCTCGATGGATGAGCCACGGCCCACGACCATCTCCGCCCGACCATGCGACAGAAGATCGAGGGTCGCGAATTCTTGAAACACTCTTACTGGGTCGGCAGCACTCAATACCGTTACTGCACTGGTGAGATGTATACGTTGTGTTCGCGCAGCAGCCGATCCTAGGATCACAACAGGGGCCGAATCTAGGAACTCCCGACGGTGGTGTTCGCCGACTCCAAATACGTCCAATCCAACCTGATCGGCGCGCTCGATTTGTGTGACTAGGTCCTGCAAACGCTCAGATGGGTTAGCCGCGAGGCTGGCGTCATCGAATGCCGCTGCGAAGCTATCAATTCCGACCTGCATGGAATCACATTCTTACTTTGACTCTATTTTCTTCGACCTTTGTTTCATAGGTTGGCTGGTCGTATGTCTTAATCTTGGATTGAATCTGAGCACTATGTGCAAACATCTTTTGCAAACTCTCTGGTATTGGTTCGGGAAACTCTGATGGGTCCAGAGCCATTGGTTCTGCTACCTTCTTTCCTGTTGTAATGTCAAACCTAGCACCATGCATAGGACATGTTACAACCTTTCCATTTGGAGTACCCAACGAAAGTGGAGCGTTCATGTGACTGCACCTATCAGATAACGCATACATTTTGCCATCTGAATTGGCAAGCAATATTTCATTTTCTTCTACCTCGACATGTTTCATCTTTCCCGCAGGAACATCTCTTATTTCTGAAGAATCTATGAATTGATTTTGTTTCGTCTGATTGCTCATCTGGACAGCTATTCAACATTGAAGTATTAATGCATGGTAGCAATATCGGACTGAGTTAGTAATATTTACCTAACCAAACAGTTACAATACTCCTCACCGAGAGGGGCTACCCCTACCCATCACATAAAATTGCCATGAAAGAAAAATTAGCTCGAAGTTTGCGTGATGTATTTATTCAAGTAAAAAAGTGCGAAGAGACTGTTAGCCAATTATTACCCTTTTTAGAGTGTAATAACTCAGACACAACTGAAACCATTTAAAATAAGCCAAGTTTAGTAGCAAAATCATGAGATTGATCAAGTCTCAAACATTATTCGATGGAAGAGGAGAGCATAGAGAAGCTTTCATTGGCTTTGAAGGTGACGAAATAACGTACATTGGTATCTATAAACAAGATGTAGAAATAATTGCAGAGGGTACAGTAACTCCTGCGTTTATAGATGCACATATTCATATTGGCATGGTAAGAGCAGGTGAGCCTGATCGGGAAGAGGAAGCTAATGAGCATATGAGTACTGTATACCCTCTAGTTAATGCATTATATAGCATCTATATGGATGACTCAAGAAAAGACTGAACTGTTAAATCCATCGCTTTATCTTGAAGTAAGAAATCAAGCAAATACCAACAGCCGCCATTAATCCAAGAGCATAGTAATATCCGTACCGCCATTGTAATTCTGGCATGACATCAAAATTCATACCATAGATGCCTGCTATCAATGTGAGAGGAAGAACTATCGTAGCAATCACCGTAAGTGTCCTTATGGTCTCATTCAAAGTAGCGCTTAACGAAGAGTTATACGCTTCGCGCAAGATAATAACTCTATTATGCTGATTTTCGAGATTGTGCCGCAGGTAACTCAATCTATCGTACAGTGAGCGGATTTGCTTTTTAGATTCGCTGCTAAGTTTTGTCTGCTGCTCACTAGTAATTTGGTTGAGGATTCTCAATATCATTTCAAGCGTGCCTTCTAGAAAGCTAGTTTTTCTACGAACGACAAGTATTTCAGACAAATGGGATTTTAATGGCTTGTGAAGAACTGCTTCCTCAATTTTATCTAGCTGTGCATCAATAATGTCGACCGTTGGGTAGTATGTAGAAATTATTTCTTCCACGGCAAGATGGTATATTGCCTCGCATATTCCTTGAGCAGATAATACTTGTTTTTGCGGAGTAGATAAAATGCTCCGAATTTTCTTTCGCAAATTGTCTGAAAGCTGACCGTTGTAAAAATTGATGGTAATGATCCAGCGCTTCCCAAGAAATATGTAAAGATCATCTTCGGCAAATCCGCCTTTCTCTTCAATCCTTATACCGTCGATAATCGTAAACAGGTATGTATCATATTCTTCAACCTTGGAAGGATGGTTTTGATGAATTACTGCATCAATAGCTAAGG
>JBKPNF010000069.1:0-4684 GCA_046732455.1 Thermoproteota archaeon
ATATGTCTGCAATAACTGCATATACTCTCTGCCCTTTGGTTTGTGTTGTTGTTGCTGCAACAACTCGATCCTTGACATTGCAGATGCACCACCCTTGCTGAGGCGGTAACCTACCGGAGACTTTTCTACAAGCTCCATTTCTTCTAGCCTATGGAGCGCTCTTGACAAGCTTTGCTGATGGAGGTTCAACTTACGCATCAAGCCTTTAAACGAGTAGTTCGATCCATCTTGATTCAGCAATGCTAAAATCTTGTTATCGTTGTTATGAAAATCGGTCGCGCTAATCGAATCATGCGAGTTATCATCTTCTTCTTCTACTAAGATCTGAGCAGCAGCCGTTACCTTGCTGTTCATCATCTGCTTTTCCGCCGCAAAGTCCTCTCTAGGGTTCTCCTCCTTGATGGCTGTTGGTTCAGTCGGAATGTCGTTTTCCACCTGCATATTATAAGCGCCCTTTCATGATATAAAGTATAAAGTAATCATCTGGAGAGCAGGTAAGTAAAATGCTACTAGTACACCTCAATTGCCTCTTCCTTGAAGCCCATCTGAGCCAATAGACTCTTAGCCGTTTCTCGATGATCTCCTTGCAGGATTATCTGGCCCTCTTTGAATGTGCCTCCTGTGCCAATCTTGGTCTTTAGCTGTTTTGTAATTTCCTTCAAATCTTTTCTGTCCTGAAGCCCTGATATCACGGTAACAGGCTTTCTATACTTTCTTATGTCTTTAGTAATAACTATGGCTGCCTCTTCCTTTTCGATCTCCTTGATCAGCTCATCCATTGAATCGTAGTCAGACACTGGAATGATTATTGCCGCTCACGCTCAAAAGTGTTTTGATAAAAAACTTATGGGCGCTCGTCAACTGGAATTGGGAGTTGAAACTGGCGCCCATAACGATTGATAGTGACCCTTAGCTGGTCATTTACTTGCTTTTTGCGCACGTACGAAGCGATCTCTGAAGGGTCTTTTACCGCGTTGCCATCTATTTCCTCGATAATATCTCCTTTTCTCAACCCTGCATCATCAGCCGGGCTGTAAGGCTCAACTCTTGCAATGAGTGCTCCATCACTCACAGGGAGTCCATAGTATCTCGCAAGCTGGGGGGTAACCTTCATTGACGCAACGCCAATCCACGGTCGAGTTACCTTACCCTTCTCTATCAATTCTTTCAATATCGACTTGGCGGTGTTGATAGGAACTGCAAATCCAATGCCTTGAGCATATGGCATGTTGGCAGTATTGATAGCTATCACTTCTCCTTTAGTATTGACAAGTGGTCCACCCGAGTTGCCTGGATTGATGGCAGCATCTGTCTGTATTAGCTCGAGCACGCCACTTCTTGTCTGTATACTTCTGTTCAATGAGCTGACTATGCCGGCGCTTACTGTGGGTCCACCCGTGAGCCCAAAGGGGTTGCCAATTGCAATCACTATCTGACCTGTCTTAAGGTTGTCTGAGTTGCCAAGCTCTGTAGCTGGAAGGGACTGTTCTGATTCTACCTTGAGCACAGCAAGGTCAGTGGTCTCGTCACTTCCGACAACCTTTCCTCTGAGCATCTTGCCGTCTGGCAGTGTCACCTTGAGCCGCTCTGCGTCGTCGATCACGTGATTGTTTGTAAGAATGTAGCCTTTTTCATCTATAATTACCCCTGAGCCTACTCCTTCTATTGGAAATATCCTAAACATCTGGTCCTGTAGCATTCTCACACTTGCGATGTTGACTACACTCTTGCTTACTTTCTCAACCGCGCTGATAAGGACATCTTCTGGAACAGGTATCATGCTACTATATTGGAGGATAGTAGGTAAATTGACCGGCTATTCCAGAATCCAGTCACACTCCCTTGAACAAGCGTGTAAAAGTTGTGATTTGAAATGGCAGGGAATAATGCTGCGGCAGGCAGACAGACAGACAGGCTATGATAAATGCTTCAGTTATAAAAAATAAAATAAAATTGCATCACCTGCAACAAATATAATGAAGATAAGGAGGCAACTTATGGCCTGTAATGCGCTGCAAACGTGTCTGGCTCATTAGAGCCAAAATCGCGCATAAATTGATCTCTGACCAGCCTGCCATATACCACCAAGTCACGCGCCATCATCCGCAGCCTGCTTGACAATCTTGCATTCGCTGTTTCCTGACCTGTAAAGTCCTGTGGGCCATTTATTGATACTCCATAGGGCATGCTCCATCCATAGCACTGGCGCACCGCTGTGCGCATCTGATCCATAACCGTAAGGCCTTTCTCATGTGATGCAACGATGTATCCAAACACTTTGCCGGCAAACTCTTCGTAAAAGTGATCTAGAAAATTCTTAAGGGCGCCAGATATTGAACCATGATAGTCTGGAGATGCAAGGATAAAGGCGTCAGCCCACGCTATGGCCTCAGCCGCACGTTCTACCTCTTTTGAAGCCGGGGCACTTGGATCATAGAGGGGCAATACTATCCTGTTGAGCTCTAGCATTCGAACTTCTGCGCCATGCTTCTTTGCATACTCTAGTGAAATTTTGAGCGCTCGTGTGCTGTACGAACCCTGTCGAGTGCTACCCGCCACCCCTAAGACGTTGAATGTATTTTTCATCTCTTACTATTATAGTAATTCCGTGGATTAATCGACTTGCTTTTGCAGGAACCAGTCACACCATCGATTGTTGTTGATTGGATATAGTTGTCTGACATCTTCAGCCTGCATAGGCGCAAGGGAGCTAGAGCCCCGTCACTATCTCCGACTTCCAGCCGACTATCCTCAGTATCGCAATCTAAATGATATTGTTTTTGGTTATTCGCATCTTTGGCTACACGGTGATGCGCTTGGCACACGATAGGCATTCAACGATTACCTGATTTTCTTTCTTATCTATCACTTTGAACTTCTTTGAACCGCATAATACGCATACAGGGCATGCCCTCTGGCCCTCTACCACGTCTTCTACTACCACCTCTGTGGGTGGCTATCCGGGCAGGCAAGCATATTTATCCTTACAATGCCTCCAACCTGCTGTATAACCTTCGCAACTGCCGGTGGTACTAGATGCTGCCATGGCTTATCGTCTTGCATTAGATGCCGAATATTTGTGCCATTGTACTCATCTTTTTCTGCAAACGCGGGGTCCTTAATGGCAAAGCTGGAGTCTTGAGAACGCGCAAGGTACTTTACAAAGTCGTTGCCCGAGTATAGCACATCAAATGGTGGAACCATTGACCGAATGTAGGCAAGCCACCGAGCATTATTCTCATCATTTGCAACAGGTATAATATAGCATCTTGAGAGATCAATCCCTTCTTCTTTCAATGCCTCATGAATCATTAGCACCCTCTCGCCGGCACTGAAAGGATCTTTGTTGACAAAGTTAAACTGCGCGCTCCCGATTATTACCACGAGCTCGTCGCACTCGTTTAGGATTTGCTTTGTAAGCGCAAGGTGCCCCTTATGGAAGGGCTGGAAGCGTCCCAACATGAGTCCACGTTTTGTCATTATGGCTTGCCTAACTTAGTCTTCCACTGCTCTATTTCCTTTGCTTCTATCTTGCGGAAGAGCGGCTCTACCTTGCCAAGTTTATGGCCTGCAGGAATTGCTGTGATTGTCTTAGCTGACTCCCAGTCCTGCTGGTGAACACTGCCATCAAGCTTGAGCTGGGCCCATATCTTTTCACACGAAAAGGGAATGAATGGTTCAAGCAGGATCGCTAAGCTTCGTACTGCATTCACTGACACGTATACTGTCCTATTTGAAGTATCCTTGTTTGCCCAAGGTGAGTTTGTCTGGAAATAATGGTTCATATAATTGCTAAATTTTAGGATCTTCCTGAGCGACTTGTCTATCTCATTGCTTGACAGCAACCTGCCTGTTTCATCCACTGTTGCCGCCAACTCCTTTCTACCATATTGTCAATGCAGCGCGGCTCATCTACGCTTGGACGAAAGGTGGCTTCGGGCACTATCCCTTGGAATGACTTTTGCGTAAATGAAAGGGCCCTATTTATGAAATTGCCGATGTTAGCGATCAGCTCATTGTTTATTCTTTCATAGAATGCATCAAAGTCAAAATTCAGATCATCTTGCGAGTATGTAACTACAGATGCAATATAGAATCTCAAATAGTCAGGGTTGAATGCGGAAGTGAAATCCTTCAGCCCAATGTACCAGCTTCTACTCTTTGATATCTTTTGGTTTTGCAGCATAAGGTGGCCCCTTGTCGGGATATAGTCTGGAAGTTTGTATTCTGAATTGATGCCAAGACGCGTTGCCGGCAAGAAGAGGTAGTGGTGGTAGATAATATCCTTGCCAATAAAATGGTAAATTTCCGATTCATTCCAGAATCTCTTGCCGTTACCTCCCCTATCATTTTCGAACTTGACAAGCGACGAGATGTAGCATAGGTGGTTATCGAACCAGCCATAGAACACCTTACCCTTTGCCTCGGGCAGGGGTATTGGCACGCCCCACGAGAGGTCGCGGGTGATGTCCCAATCCTGCAAGCCTTCATTTATCCAGTTGATGACATAGTTTTTGACGTCTGGTTGCAGGTTCTGGTTCGACCAGAGCCACTCTTTCAGTTCCTTTTCAAGGCTTGACAGACGGAAAAAGTAGTGCTTGCTCTCCCTTTTGACAGGCGGCCTGCCGCATATTGCACACTTAGGATCCAATATTTGATCAGGGACGCGGCCACACTTTTCACA
>JBKPNF010000070.1:0-8120 GCA_046732455.1 Thermoproteota archaeon
GTACAACCTGACAGGACACTGCGGCATCGTCAGTAACGATGGCAAGGTAAACAATGACGCTACGCTAAAGGTCCTAGCGAAGATAGCGGCAAGCCATGCAGAAGCCGGAGCAGATGTAATCGCACCTTCTGCCATGATGGACGGACAGGTCTATGCAATCAAAAAGGAGCTTCATAGCCGCGGGCTTGATGCACCAATACTCTCCTTTTCTGCCAAGCACGCTTCATCCCTTTACACGCCTGTTCGGTCAGCAGCATTCGCAAAAATGACTAAGCGACTAGATAAGTCATCGTATCAAGTATCTTATGCGAACTCTAGACTTGCCCTGCGGGAAATAGAAACTGACATTCACGAAGGCGCAGAGATGGTTATGATAAAACCTGCTCTCATGTACCTTGACCTTGTCAGGATGGTAAAAAATAAGTTCAATTATCCAGTTGCAGTTCAGAATGTCAGCGGGGAATACGCAATGATAAAGGCTGCTGCACTGCGGGGTTGGATCGACGAAGAGGAATGGAAGGTTTGCTCTCTTGTCTCAATAAAGAGGGCAGGAGCTGACAAAATCATCTCTTATTTTGTGCTCGATGTTGCCAAGTATCTCTGACGCCACAATTATATAGCATTCTTGCAACAAACGGAAATGTCCCGCGGTAGCTCAGCCTGGTAGAGCTTTCGGCTGTAGATGTCGGCTTCCCAGTAGCTGACCGCGTGAAGCAGCCTATCGGGCGTACAATAATGCAGTAACCGAAGAGTCGCAGGCTCAAACAAAGTGGTAAAAAACCATTTGGAGCAAATCCTGCCCGCGGGATACACATAATTTCTTATGTCTGGAAGTACAATCATTGTCTCGAATGTCCAAGATTGAAACTATCAACCCTGCCACTGGAAAAATACTTGCGACCTATGAAAATGTAACCGCTGATGAAGTCAGCAGGAAGGTCAAGGCAGCCAGAGAAGCATTTGTCAAGTGGAAAAAGTTGGATATTATAGAGCGCGCTGAATATATGCGTAGGCTTGGCAGAGTGATGAGAAAAAACAGGGAAGAATACGCAAGGCTGATCACGGAGGAAATGGGTAAGCCGATCAGGCAATCCTTAGCAGAAATCGAAAAATGTGCATGGGTCTGCGACTATTATGCCGAGCACGCAGAAGCGTTCTTGCGTGATGAAATTATACCGACTGAATTTCGCAAAAGCTTCGTGTCGTTTGAGCCCCTCGGAGTTGTGGCATGTATTATGCCATGGAATTTTCCATTCTGGCAGGTCATGAGGTTTGCGGTGCCGGCGCTGACTGCGGGGAATGTGGGTTTACTAAAGCACTCGAGCATCTGCCTTGGAAGTGCAATAAAAATAGAGCAGGCATTCATGGATGCTGGCTTTCCAGAAAACATATTCCAGACAGTAGTAGGAGACTATCGGGCTGGCGAGGCACTAGTGCAGTCAAACATTGACGCCGTTTCTGTTACGGGAAGCGTCAACACAGGCAGAAGGGTGGCCGAGCTTGCTTCTCAGGATCTGAAAAAGTTTGTATTAGAGCTTGGGGGCAGCGACCCCTTTATCGTACTCGAAGATGCCGACCTTAACCAGACTGCATACATGGCAACTCAATCAAGGCTGTTGAACAACGGTCAGAGCTGCATAGCTGCCAAGCGCTTTATTGTTGTAAAGGAGGTGGCAGACAAGTTCACTATGCTGTTTGTCGAAAATACAGAAGCTGAAGTCGTTGGCGACCCGCTTGACTCGAAGACCACTGTAGGGCCCCTTGTTAGAGACAGCCAGAGGCGCGCACTTGCCAAGCAGGTAGTTGATGCAAAATACAAGGGTGGCAGGGTGCTAACCGGTGGCAGACCTATCAATGGGGAGGGGTTCTTTTATGAGCCCACTATAATTTCAAATGTGAACCACGATATGGAAGTCGTAAGGGAAGAAGTGTTCGGCCCAGCAGCTCCGATTATAGTGGTAAAAAACGAAGAGGAAGCAATAAGAGAAGCCAACAATTCCGAGTTTGGACTTGGTGCAAGCATATGGACGAACAACATCAGTCGAGGTATACGACTGGCGCGTCAAGTTGAAACTGGCATAGTGTCGGTGAATGAAATGGTAAAGTCCGACCCGCGCCTGCCGTTTGGTGGAGTCAAGAAGTCTGGTATTGGCAGAGAGCTTTCCGAATTTGGCATCAAGGAGTTTGTCAATGTCAAGTCTGTAGTAGTAAAGGATATTGCAAGCAAACTGCTGGTAGAGTAGAGAGGTAGGACTACTCTTTCAGTCAGGCACCAGGCTTTAGACGCTTAGCCATTGATAACCTTGCATTGATGACATTAATCTGCTCCTCTAGCAGTTTCTTGTATCCGACGAGCAGTTTTTCCTGCTCATCATATGGCTCCTTGCGTATCTCTGTCATTGTATCTTCAAAGACTGTAATCAGCTTTTCAACGTCATCACCCAGGTTCTGGATGTCCCGCGAATCTGTTTTCGTGCTTATATCGACTGATTGGGATTTAAGTTCCCGTGCTTTTTCCTCAGTTACTTCCTTTGTCTTTTTGCCAAGCGAATAAATAAGATCTTTGAGCGATTTTCCAGCCTCTTTGGCTTTTGTGGAGACAGACTCCTCCTCAGGTGTTGCTGTTTCTGACTGCACTTCATACGTCTCAACCTCGCCGGCTGGTACCGTCGTTATGGCTGTCTCTTCAGTAACCGTGACATCAGCCGTGGGCTCTGAGGTTGTCCTGCTCACTGTCTCATCATAAGTATTAGTTTTATCCTCGCTTGCCACGATAGTTTTAGGCTCTTAAACTTTATAAGAAGTTCAGAGACTGTTGAAGCGTCTCCTACCAGAATTATGTAGAATAAAAAATATAAGAGTATATTAATAGTCTAGCTTCTAGATGGGCTCCGCTGGTCAGGATCTAGGGCAACTGCTAGAAGATATCTTTAAACTAGTAAGTTCCAGGCAGCAGACACTCTCCTTACAACATAGATAACAACAGTATTACCACTATCTAGGGATTGATTACCGACCTTCCAATAATCCTGCCTGCCTTGAGCTCTTCAAGAGCGGTGTTTGCCTGATCTAGCGTAAATTTTCTAGATACTAATGATTGTAGCTTGTTCATCCTAGCCAAGGCGACCAATTCTACTAGGTCGGCGAACTTGCCAGTATAGGCTCCTGTCAATGTAAACGCCCGCAGGGGGACAAGTGGAAGGTTCAGTTCTAGCGATCCGCCAAACAACCCTACCATCACAAGGCGACCCCTCTTTCTCAGCATGTTTAGAGAGTTTGGCGCAGTCTTGCCATTGTTGACAAAGTCAATGACTGTTTCCGCGCCGAGGCCGTTTGTGACTTCCTTGACACCTTTTACGGGGTCGCCATCTGCTGAATTGATAATTTCGTCGGCTCCTAGTCTCTTTGCCTCTGCAAGTTTCTTCTCGTCAATGTCCACAATGGCTATTCGCGCATTTGTTGTTGCCTTGGCAAGTTGCACTGCCATTAGCCCAAGGCCGCCGGCTCCGACTACGACAACCGTTTGACCCGGATGCGCCTCTGCCTTCTTGACAGCTGTAAATGCTGTGAGGCCAGAACAGGCAAGCGACGCAGAAGAGTTTGAATCGAGCCCCTGCAGCTTGACTAGATATTTGTGGCTTGGGACAAGAACCATTTCTGAATACCCTCCGTCTTGGTATATTCCAAGGCTTCTTGGGCTATCACAAATGTTTTCTTCGCCGACGCGACATGCTGGGCAAGTTCCCTCGCCTATCCAAGGATAGACTAGCACTTTATCGCCTTTAGAAAAACCCGTGACTGATTCTCCCATTTCATCGATCGTTCCGGCAACTTCATGGCCTGGTGTAAGGGGGAACTTCACCCCGCGATCTTCGACCTTCATAAACACGCCCTGTGGGCCAGCATATCCGCCTTCCCACAGATGCAGATCACTGTGACACACGCCTGCACTTTCAACCTTTACAAGAACCTGATCGCTCTTTGGCTTTGGGATGTTGACATCCTTGATTTCTAGCGGGTCGTTTGTTTTTATTATGCGTGCAGCCTTCATATCCTATGAGAGTACTAAAGATCGTTATTAATAGTTAGCAAAAAAGATTTAATTGAAATTTTGATAAATAAATTGTGGTGTCCTTTACTCCGGTTGTCATTATACTTTTGGCAATAAGCATAGTGGGTGCAATTGCGATTCCATTTGGCGATCCGCAATTCTTAGGCAGGGCTATAGCACTTGAGCTGTTGTTCATTACCCTAGCGATTCTGACCTACAAGGGCTTTCGGAAAGCACTCTATGTGTGCATCCCGCTTGCAGTCATTGTGATGGTGGGGAACTCGCTTGCGTCACCCCATGTCGAGATGATGACAACATTTTCTAAGCCATTCAACGCGGTAATCCTAATAATTGGTGGCTATATCTTACAGGCAGCACTTATTGGCACAACCATTCTATGCCTTGTAAGAACGCGCCGAAGTATCATTCAAAAACAGAAGAACTAAACTTAGGCACCTAGGATGTTTTCCTTTGATAACATCTTGTCAAGCTGCTCCTTTGTCATTAGTCCTTTGCTCACAACCAACTCGCTAACGCTCTTGTTGGTCTTGAGCGACTCCTTGTATATTTCGGCTGCTTTTAGATAGCCAATATATGGGTTTAGCAATGTGACTAACACGGGGCTTTTTTCTATATATGATTCCAGCCGCTCTTTGTTTGCTTCAATGCCGTCTACCATGTTGGCCGCAAATATCGGCAAGAAATTCTTCAGCATATCAGTCGAGTCAAGGATACATTTCAACATGCCAGGCAGCATGACATTTAACTCAAACTGGCCCGCCTGGGCTGCCATAGCAACTGAAACGTCGTTTCCTATTATATTAAAGCATATCATGTTAAGACATTCTGCAAGCGATGGGTTGACCTTGCCCGGCATTATAGATGAGCCAGCGTGCACTGCAGGGATCAGAATCTCTGCAAAGCCAGCCGTCGGCCCCGATGCCATAAGTCGAATATCATTTGCCATCTTGTTGAGATCTATTGCAAGATTGCGAAGCGCCGATGAACAATTTGCCACATTGTATTTGCTCTGGAGGGAGTAGTACATGTTCTCAGAGGGCTTCAAGTCCAGCCCTGAAATCTTTGACAGGTGTGGAATGACAAGCTGTCTATAGCCTTTTGGAGTATTGGCACCAGTACCCACGGCCGTGCCTCCAAGGCCAACATAGTATAGGCCATCCATTGCCTGAACCAGCCTTGACCTTGCTTGCTTGAGCGAATAAGCATACTGCTCAAACTCGGCTCCAAGCGTAACCGGAAGTGCGTCCATCAGATGAGTTCGGCCGATCTTGATGAGCCCAGTGAATTCCCCTGCCTTCCTTTGCAAAGAAGCAATCAATATATCAAGAGAGGAAGTCGTCTCCATTGTGTTGAGCAAAATGGCGACATGCATCGCGGTTGGGAAGGTGTCGTTGCTCGACTGCGACATGTTAACATGGTCGTTCGGGCTGATGATTTCGTATTCGCCTTTTGTCTTGTCAAGGATCTCTAGCGCCCTATTTGCAATGATTTCATTGGTGTTCATGTTAAATGCAGTTCCAGCGCCTGAGTTGATTGCATCTACCACGAATTCATCGAGTAGATTGCCTGTCAATATTTCATCACACGCCTTTACTATCGCCTGTGCCTTGTCATCATCCAGCATGCTGAGCTCATTGTTTGCAAGCGCGGCCGAACGCTTGATCATGACATAAGCTTTTATCAGGTTGATATGGGCCCTTTGGCCAGTCACCTTATATTGGTTGATTGCACGAGCTGTAAAAGGGCCATAGTAGGCGCTAGATGGAACTTTGACTTCGCCAAGAGAATCTTTGTCAATCCTGAACGAGATAGCCAAGTGCGCAATACTAAAGAAGCCACTGTAATAAATTAATCGATAAAAAAATACCTCGCTATATTATTAGCCTTGCCCTTGCAAGCCGTTCAATTTGAAGAGCATCAGAGCACGGCAGACTGGCGCCATGCAGCCCAAGACTATTA
Organism: Thermoproteota archaeon; assembly: GCA_046732455.1. GTDB lineage: Archaea > Thermoproteota > Nitrososphaeria > Nitrososphaerales > Nitrososphaeraceae > Nitrososphaera. The sequence goes on from JBKPNF010000070.1 coordinate 6,032, forward strand.
TGGCCTGCGACACATGTATCTTCTACTGCAACTGCAGGATAAAACCGCACCAGTTTGGCAAACTCAATTTTGCCGTAATAGTTGTTTTCAAGACATATCTTTTTCTCATCTTCTCTTAACTCGTCAACTGGGACAAACCTATCAATTATGCCGGAGCCGATGAATGCACATTTTCGGATAAATAGCAAGTTTGTAGTGTGCAGCCAGTCGCGTTTTATGGTGACATACACTACGCGTTGGCCATAGAGCTGTCTTTCAAGCTCATCTCTTTGTATTCGGAGGATATAGCTTGCCGGTTCACTGTGTACCATAATCAGAGTCACGCTTTAAGCAGTACATCAAAGATATAGTTTTAAGAGTTCGCAAAAAATTCATTCCTAAAATAGGATGATCCGATACCTTTCTGGGACGGTGGTTACGCTGGCTCATTTAATATGCACTTCCTCTTTACATATGTCATAAATCGGGTCAGCAAAAGCTGCAGTAGCGAAAATCCAGGAGGCGAATATCAGTTATACTTACTACGGCCATATTCTAAGAATGACAATCTTTCTTACATTGTAAGCAATTACTAATAATGTTCTCTGAGGCAACAAACATTATATTACTACTGAAATTCTCAAAACTCCGTGCAAGTCAGTGGCAACGTGCTAGTTTGTGATTCTATTGATCAGGTTGGGATCGACAGCATGAAGAGCGCAGGGCTCGCCGTCCACTATAAACCCGACATCAGACCAGCCGAGCTGGTGTCATCAGTTAAAGATTATGATGTTCTAATCGTAAGAAGCAGAACTAAGGTCACAGAGGAGGTTATTGACGCTGCTACCCAAACCAAGATAATTGCCCGTGTAGGTGTTGGACTTGACAATATTGATGTCAATGCTGCTGAAGCTAAGAAGATTAGAGTAATTAATGCACCTGAAGCCGCTTCTATAGCTGTGGCCGAGCTTGTTATTGGACTCATGATATCTCTAGCAAGGAGCATACCAAGGGCAGATGCAGAGACCAAGCGAGGTAACTGGATCAAAAAAGACCTCATGGGCACGCAACTGTCAGGCAAGTATCTTGGCATTGTAGGTGTTGGAAATATCGGGCGCAACATCGGTAGGATGGCAAAAGCACTACGCATGAACTTAATAGGCTACGACCCGTACCCAATTGATCGTGCATTCATCAGCGAAACTGGAATGATAGTGACTGATTTGAATACCCTTCTGGAAAGTGCAGACTTTGTAACGTGCCATGTACCAGGTACGCCGGAGACAAAGTATATGTTTAGTTCAGAGAGACTAGCCAAAATGAAGCCAACAGCTTATCTGATAAATACTTCGAGAGGTGAGATAATTGACGAGAACGCACTTTACGAAGTCCTAAAGAGTGGCAAGCTTGCAGGCGCAGCACTTGATGTCTTTGAGATGGAACCTCCTATCAACAAGCAACTGATGAACCTGACAAACGTCGTGTGCACGCCCCATATTGGGGCGCAGACAAAAGAGGCGCAAGAGCTTGCCTCGAGGGTTATTGCAGAAAAGGTGATTCAAATTTTGCGTGGCGTAATATGACATATAAGAGGGGCCGAAATCATGAGTGGTAATATAATGCGCTCCTACATGGCTCAGACATGGCATAGAATGTGGAAGGAGAATTCCGATGAGCTCAAATCCAAGGCAGTAGCCTGGAGAGCAGAGCCAACCATTCACAGGATAGAGAGACCAAGCAGGCTTGACCGAGCAAGGAGGCTAGGCTACAAGGCCAAACAGGGCATCGTTATCGCCCGAGCTCGTGTGGGTAGAGGGGGCATGAGAAAACAGCGCCCAGTTTCAGGTAGAAGGCCTAAACACATTGGTGTTGTCCATATCAAGCAGGGGATCAGTATGCGCAAGGTTGCTGAGCGAAGAGTAAGCGAAAAGTTCCCAAACCTCGAAGTGCTTGGCTCATACTTCCTTCACAAGGACGGCATGAACATTTGGTACGAAGTCATCCTTGTAGACCCATCTCATCCAACTATTTCTAAAGATAAGGAGATGAGAGGCAAGCTCAAGGCATTTGCAAAATAAAGAAAGAGGACGCAGCTGCAGGTATCAACTAT
>JBKPNF010000071.1:0-23060 GCA_046732455.1 Thermoproteota archaeon
TGTGTGGATAGCGGCCAAAATCCTCACACTAGGAAGGGTGAAATTTAGTCGTTCCATGATGGTGACAGCTCTTGGCCCCACAGTATACGCTATAGTGTTTTTCATTTCTGCTGCTTTACTTACTGCCATAGTTGGAGACCCGACCCTGCCTATCATAATAGCGTTCATTGTCGCCTTCATTGCGTGGATAGGAGTATTCAAGAAGGGGTTTCATACTGGATGGCTCAGAGCACTTGGCATAGCTATCCTCGCAATCATAGTGTTTGCAGTAATTGGATTTATAATCAGTCTCCTAATACATGCAATAGTCCCTGAAGCTCCACCAATAACACCGATTCCGCTACAGCAGGCCTAGACGCTGATGCGGTAGTTTAATTGCCTTTCAGCCCACTCGACAAGAGCTAGCAGGTCCTTGGCCGCATAGTCTGAGCTTTCTTCTGCTACTGGCTGCAGTTGTTGCGTTGTGACTGCTACAATGCGAAGGTCGCCCTTTATCCTGCCCTTCATCTCCTTTGTGGTTGAAGATAGAAATCGCAGCGACCCTTCGCCTGATGAAAAGATACATACAAGCATCAGGCCGTGCTTGCTAGCCCAGAAACGTGACACGTAACGCTGAAAGTCAATATCAAAGAAAGGATCAATCTGTTCCCCCACATCACCAATATAAGACGAATCCCAGCCCCGAGCCAATAAAGCCACAGCGGCGCTTTTAGCCATATGGACTCTGTCTTCAGAGCCAGCCACGCATATGACATGGGCGTTTGCCTTAAGCTCTCCGGGCCGGACATTAAACTTAACCAAATCAATAAGTTCCATCATCAGATTTGACAAAAATATCCGTTCAGTCTTGTTCAATCTCCCTCTACTGTACAACTCGGTTATGGTGTTAACAGCCGGCACTATGACATCTGTCATCACACTTACTTGGTCGATATTAGAGTTCATAACGCTCAGCAAGATTCTTCGCGCATGATCTTCATCCCCCGCCAGAATTGTGCCAATTAGCTTTTGCTGTACTTGGATATAGTTGATCGGGAATTCGATATCTCCAACTCCAGTTTGTACAAACCATATGTTTACATTACCTGTCTTTTTCTTTTTGAGAAGACCCATTGCGTGCATGATATCGAGATATTTCGTAATTGTCATCCTGTTGATGCCTATCCTGTCCGCAAGCTCTACTCCGGACAGCCCTGTGTCTCCGCCGCCTTGCAAACCATCAATTATTTTGCGTTTGATTTCGTCAAATGTATATCGCCGGTACATAAGTCATCTGATCTTAGGCAAAATAAAACCCTTTTTATCGATATCTTTTCTTCGCCATCTTCCTTGAATTTGATATCAGATCAGCAAGCGCATTGAAGGCTTTTCCGACCTGCTCCATCTTTACAAGTACTATGGTGTCAGTATAACAACTCACAGTGTCCTCAATGTTTATGTGCCTCCTAGCAAGCTGGTTATAGAAAGCAATGGCGCATCCTGGCGTTTTGATAATTTCTTCTGGACTTTGGACAATTATTGCTGCTAGGCCGTGTTCGATTTCGAGGATATCATCAGAGGCAAACATGACTTTGACATCTTGGAGCAAAAGATCATCAAAGACAAGGGTAATAGACATGAGGCTTTCTGATATGCTGATAAAATTGCCGACGTTCTCGATCATCGCTTTAGCAACCTTCTCGATAGTCTTTTTGCTTTTCCTGGCTGAGACTTTGGCTACATCTGTATTGACGGTTATCGTACTAGCTGCCAATATCGATGCAATGGGCTTTTGCCGTACATCATAATCATACCTTGACCGCTTGAGGGCAGTGATGATGCTTTCTATACTTGTATCTTTGCTAAGCATAGCTTCTATCTGCGGCTTAATTATACGGGCAAGTGCGCTGATGTTACAGTAATCTCGCTGAAGTGAATCCTGAAACGAGAGATCACTGCTGACAATCTCTCTAACCGTCTCTGTTATCGATTTTTGATTGCTGGCCAGCAATGGTCAATATCGCCTTAATTTAGGTCGTTCCTGACCAAAAAATATAAATGTAATGCTTGAAAGGCAGACCCATATAATTGGGCATTAATAGCAAAGTTGTGTTGGCCTATTCGGGCGGCCTAGACACTTCTGTTTGTATAAAATATCTTCAGATATTGCACAAGCTGGATGTGATAACAGTCACTGTCGATTGTGGGCAGCATGACAACTTCAAGGAAATAGAAAAGAAGGCAGAAGCAATAGGGGCAATAGAGCATGTTTACATTGACGCCCGTGAAGATTTTGCCCGAGATTATATAGCACCAAGCATCAAGGCTAATGGCCTGTATCAGGGCAAGTACCCGCTTGCAACTGCACTCGCCCGCCCTTTGATTGCTGCAAAAGCAGTTGAGGTTGCAAAGAAGGAGGGCGCAATTGCATTAGCTCATGGCTGCACAGGTAAAGGCAACGACCAAATTAGATTCGATGTTACAATGCGTGCACTTAGCCCAGACCTCAAAATTATTGCTCCAATACGCGACCTCAACCTGACACGCGACATTGAAATATCCTTTGCAAAAGAGCATAACATACCCATAAGCTCAGAGGCAAAGAAATACAGTATTGACATCAACCTCTGGGGGAGAGCTTTAGAGGGCGGCAGGATTGAAGAAGCTGACTTTGAACCACCTGAAGATGCCTTTCATTTTATCAATTTCCAGAATGACAAAGCGGGTTATATGGAAATCAAATTCGAAGAGGGCATCCCTGTGGCGGTAGATGATAAGCATATCCCTCTAGTTGAACTTATCCAATACGCCAACGATAAGGCTGGTGAGCATGGGATTGGTATCGTCGACCACATTGAAGACCGCGTAGTGGGAATTAAGTCACGAGAAGTGTACGAGGCTCCAGCTGCCTTGGCAATAATTGAGGCGCATAAAGACCTAGAGAAAATGGTACTTACAAAGCACGAGCTTGCATTCAAGCAGATAGTTGACAATCAGTGGAGCTGGCTTGCATATTCTGGCTTATGGCAGGATCCTCTGCGCACAGACTTGGATAAGTTTATAGATGCGTCACAAAATCGTGTTTCAGGAAAAGTTCGTCTGAAGATGGAAAAGGGATCGCTTAGAGTTGTTGGCAGGGAATCGAAATACTCCCTGTACAAAGACAATCTCGCAACATATGCGACAGGTTCGACCTTTGACCAGAGTCTTGCAAAAGGGTTCGTAGAACTTTGGGGGTTGCAGTCAGTTATCGCAAACTCCGTGACTGCAGGAGTTACTATAGATAGAAACAAAAAGGAGGTAAAAAATGAAATCAAAAATTGAATGCCAAGAATGCGGAGCTGAAATCAGTGTTCCAGAAGATTCGGTTGTTGGGGAGATAATAACTTGCCCCGACTGCGGTGGTGAGTATGAGATCGTCGCAAAGGGAGACGATAAGCTGGAGCTGAAGCCCGCTGAACGAGTAGGCGAAGATTGGGGACAATAATGGTTGAGGTGAGCATCGTATGCGACAAAGTTCGCTTCGAGGAGAAGTCACTCTATGAAAAAGCACAGAGTAAAGGAATCAAGTCAAACATAGTGGATGCAAAGACAATAACCATTGGCACACAAAGCAAAATGAAGGATTTCCTATTACTGGGAGACGTAATACTTCAGAGAAGCATAAGTTATTACCGAGGCCTCTACCTTAGCGCTTGCCTTGAATTTGTTGGGTTCAAAGTAATAAATAAATTTAAGGTGGGCGAAACCTGTGGAAACAAACTTATCACCTCGATTAAGCTTGCAGAAAATAAAATTCCAACTCCAAACACGCAGTTTGCATTTAGCGCAGAGTCTGGGCTAGAAACCATGAAGAAGACTGGGTTTCCAGTTGTACTCAAACCAATCGTGGGCTCTTGGGGACGAGGGATCTATCCGCTTCGTGATCTTGAGACCGGAAGTATGATAGTTGAAATGAGAGAAGAGGATGACAGCCCACTTTCGCGCATATATTATATTCAAGAAATGGTTGATAGGCCACCGCGGGACATCCGCTGCATAGTAATTGGCGACCAAGCCGTAACCGCAGTCTATCGCTATGCTTCGCAATCAGAGTGGCGGACGAATGTCGCCCGCGGAGGCAAGGTCGAGCTTGCGCCGATAACAAAGGAGATGGAAGATCTAGCGCTAAGAGCTGCAAAGAGCGTGGGGGGCGGCATCTTGGGCGTAGACATGATGGAAGACAAGAACCAAGGGCTGGTCGTTCATGAAGTAAACAATACAGTTGAGTTCCGCGGCGCTGCCAGCGTGTCAGAGGCTGACATCCCGGGTGAAATGATCGATTATGCCGTCAAAGTAGTAAGGAAATGATGGCCTAATCTGGTCACTATTGACTGATTATGGTTATACCTGACCAAAAAATATAAATGAGGATTTTTAAAGCGAAAAATTAAAAGAAATGCATTTTACCCAAGGAGAATTTGATAAATGAAAGTTGGAGTAGTTGGTGCTTCAGGGTATGTAGGAGGAGAACTACTGCGACTTTTGGTTGCTCACCCAAAAATAGAGCTGAATATGGTGACATCGCGGCAGAAGGCCGGCGAGTATGTTCACCGCATTCACCCAAGCCTGAAGGGTTTTGTCGACATTACATTCTCTCCAATGGACATGGAAAAGCTTACGGACAATTGCGACCTTGTATTCACATCAGTCCCGCACGGCAAATCAAACAAAATAGTCAAGGAGCTATACGACAGGGGAATGAAGATAATAGACCTGTCAGCAGACTTTAGGCTCAAGAATCCCAAGGACTATGTAAGATGGTATGGCTGGGAGCATCCTTTCCCAGAAATGCTGAGCAAGTCAGTCTATGGAGTCCCAGAGCTTCACCGTGAAGAGATCAAAAACGCGCAGCTAGTCTCGTGCCCCGGATGCATGGCAGTAACTTCGCTGCTTGCACTCACGCCCCTGATTGATAATAACCTCATAGACACTGAGCACGTTGTGGTGGATAGCAAGATCGGATCATCTGGAGCTGGACAAAAGGCCAATGCAGGGACACACCATGCAATGCGTTATGGTGTAGTCAGACCTTATAAGCCTGCAAAACACAGGCACACTGGTGAAATTGAGCAAGAGCTCTCACTCATCGCAAAGAGGCAAGTTAAAGTGAGTATGAGTCCCCACGCAGTCAACATCGTGAGAGGGATCCTCACTACTAACCATACATTCCTCAAGAGACCTGTCGAGGAGCTAGAGCTCTGGAAAATGTACCGTAACGCGTACAAGAGTGAGCCATTTGTGAGATTGATTCGCGACAAGAAGGGACTCTACAAGTTTCCAGATCCGAAATTTGTGGTCGGCTCCAACTTTTGCGACGTGGGCTTTGACATTGATGAGTATAATCAAAGAATAGTGGCACTTTCAGCCTCTGACAATTTAATGAAGGGTGCAGCTGGCTCTGCAATACAGAATATGAACGTGATGTTAGGATATAACGAAAGCGAAGGACTGAAGTATACTCCATTGACGCCAGTATGATAGTCATCAAGATAGGTGGAAGCGTAGTAGAGGGGCTACATTCCTCCGCTGTTGCAGACATAAAGTCAATAGCTGAAAAGTACAAGCTCGTCATTGTTCACGGTGGAGGCAAAGAAGTGACTTCCACAGCAACCAAGCTGGGAAAGGACCAAAAGTTCATTATGTCGCCAGGAGGAGTGCGCAGCCGTTATACGGACAAAGAGACTGCAGAGATCTATACAATGGTCATGTCAGGCAAGCTGAACAAGGCGATAGTCCAGATGTTGTTGCGCCAACATATCAATGCAGTAGGTATAGCTGGAATAGACGGAGGTATACTGAAGGCCGAGAGAAAGAAGAAGCTTCTAATCATAAATGAAAAGGGAAGAAAGATGGTAATAGAAGGCGGCTATACTGGCAAGATAACATCGGTTGACCCTGCTCTGGTAAATGACCTAGTTGTCAGTGGATATGTGCCAGTGATTTCGCCGATAGCATTGAGTGAGGAATTTGATTTTCTAAATGTCGATGGCGACAGGGCCGCTGCTTATGTGGCAGGAGGCATTAAGGCAGACAAAGTTATCTTTGTCACAGATGTAAATGGCCTAATACTGAATCAAGAACTTGTCAATTCAATGAGCCTAGATAAGGCAAAGGCGACACTACCAAAGATAGGGTCTGGAATGGACAAGAAGGTTCTTGCATGTATAGAAGCAATTGGAATGGGAGTAAAGGAGGCAGTTATTGCCTCCGGCCATGTTGAAAAACCCCTATCTGCTGCAATAGAACATAGAAATTGCACGGTGATAATTCCACAATGAACGATGAAGACCGCTATTTGGCAACTCTTTACCAGAGGTTCCCAGTCAATATTGCAAAGGGCAAGGGTACAACGGTGTGGGACACTGCAGGCAAGGAATACATTGACTGCATGGGTGGCTATGGGGTTGCACTGGTTGGCCACTGCAACGACAGAGTGGTAAGCGCTATCAAAAGGCAGGCAGAAATACTGATCACAGCGCACATGTCCACATACAATGATACTCGATTAAGATTCATGGAAAAGATAGCATCAGTGGCACCCCCATCTCTGAGCAAGATTTTTTTTGCCAACAGCGGCGCTGAATCTGTAGAAGCCGCACTCAAGTTTGCACGCAAATACAGCGGCAGGCACGGTGTGATAGCAATGAATGGTGCTTATCATGGCAAGACGTTTGGAGCTCTTTCTGTGACATATAGTGAAAAATACAGAAAGCCGTTTATGCCGCTATTGGATGGAGTCAAGTTTGTTCCCTACAGTGATCCGTCAATGCTGGAACAAGCAATCGACGATACAATTGGAAGTGTAATTATTGAACCCATTCAGGGAGAGACCGGCATCATTGTTCCTCCGGATGATCTTCTGCCAAAGATCAAAGAGATCTGCAGTAGGCGTAAACTTGTCCTAATATTTGATGAGATCCAGTCAGGGCTTGGGCGAACAGGCAGAATGTGGGCAGGGCAAAATTGGAACACCACGCCAGACATTATGTGTCTTGCAAAGGGCATAGCGGGTGGAATCCCTATGGGGCTTGTTCTTGCCAAGCAAGAGATAATGGATGCGATGAAGCTTGGCGAGCATTCTTCTACATTTGGCGGAAGCCCAATAGCCTGCGCTGCGGGCAGTGCCACCATGGAAGCTTTGATCGAAGATAAACTAGTCGATAATGCTGCGAGGATGGGCGTGCAATTTAAAGAAGCACTCAATAGGCTGAAAGAGAAGCACAAGATAATCCGAGAAGTAAGGGGTATTGGGATGATGCTGGGGGTCGAACTCCGCTTTGATGTCAAAGAGATACTTTTTGACGGAATTCGCCGCGGACTCCTTGTTCTTTATTCGGGAAGAAATGTTCTAAGACTTCTTCCGCCACTTATAATGGATGAAATGACGGTTTCACGCGCAGTTGATATAATAGATATCATATTGACCAATGAGGAAAAAAGAAGAAATGTCATCTAAGGTGGATGAAACCGACGAGAAGATAATACGCATTTTACAGACAGATTCGCGGAGGGCATTTGTAGATATTGCTAATGAGATTGGACTATCCGAATCTGCAGTTCGTAGGAGAGTCAAGAACCTTCTTGATAGGATGATCATCAAACGCTTTACCATTGAGCTTGGAGCAAGCGACAAGACGAGCGCAATAACGCTAATCTCTGTAGCTTCAACCGCAGATACATCTGCCGTATCTAAGCAGCTTATGGAGCTGAATGGTGTCAAAGTGGTATATGAAATAACTGGCCAATACGATATAGCTGCTATCATTGCAGCGCCAGTCATAGCTGACATCAACAAATCTATTGACGAAGTACGCAAGATAGAGGGAGTGTCTGACACAGACACTGTCATAATACTAAAGACTATGCGCTAGTCCCTCTCGCGTGAGCGTGAGATGATTCTTTCTTACCGGATATTTGACAATCATCTAAATCCATAACTAGATATATTTTGTAGCATGCGTAGAAAGTCGACTGGTTGTATAGCTGTTGCATGCAAAGAGAATCAGCTTCATTATTTCTGTCAACTGCAAAGCTGGTTTTCATAATATGTTGCGGGGAGATTTTTTATCAGGGGAAAGACGGTAGGTTGATTGTTAAATAACAAGCCTGAATTGGCGGATTATCCAGCGCTCCCTGAGACCTAAAATTAATCAAAGAAAATAGATAGAACTCTCTATTTTTCTTTCTTTATTATTTTTTGCACACCTTTTAATTGGATCATTTAGATCAGTATAATGACAACTGGGCGACAATCGTTTGGGAACTTTTGAAGACAATCCTAAGGGACAGCCAACAAAGATACCAGCCTCTGCATGGAAAGTGCTGGCTGTTCTGAGCAGCCTTGCAACTATGGTCATGTATGCTGAGACAATGTTGATACCTGCCTTGCCTGACCTCATAGATGAGTTTAATGTATCATACAGCATCTCGTCTTGGATACTGTCTGCTTATCTTATCCCCGGCGCTGTCATGACGCCTATCGCAGGAAAACTATCAGACATCTATGGAAGAAAGAAGGTGTTGCTTGTAATAATGGCAGTTTATGCAGTAGGTATTTCAATGGCGGGGTTTGCTGGGAATATTTACCTCCTCTTTGTCTCAAGGGCAATTCAAGGTATTGGAATCGCAATGTTTGTCATTGCATTCAGCATAATACGTGATCAATTCCCAAGAGACAGAATTTCGATCGGTCAAGGAATCATCTCTTCAATGTTTGCTTCGGGGGCGGTAATCGGTCTGCTGATGGGGGGATTTATAATCAGCAACTTTGGCTGGCGTGCCACTTTCCTGTCGGCAGTGCCGATAACCATTGTCCTATTTATCATAATCTGGCGGTTCAAATATACAGCAAAGCCACCAGTCGACAAGGCGAAGAAGCAAGACATATCAAGAACTGTGGATATCAAAGGAGCGATTACACTTGCGGTATTTGTAACTTCCTTTCTGTTATCCTTGACACTGCTTGAAACGGGCCAAGGTTTCAATATGGCCAATATGACAGCCTTCCTTACAGTAGGCATAGTCTCGCTCGTAGTTTTCATTGTAGTTGAAAGGCGGTCAAAGGAGCCGCTAGTAGATCTCAAGCTGTTTGTTCATAAGGTAATTCTGCCGGCCAACCTGATAATCATGGTCGTAGGTTTCTCTATGTTTATGGTGTTTCAGACAATACCAGTGCTGGTCCGCAATCCCATACCACTTGGATTTGGAGGGGATGCCACGGCAGTAGGATACACCCAATTACCTTTTGCGATAGTGCTCTTGGTCTTTGGACCTACATCAGGTCTCATCGTGAGCAAGTTAGGGTCGGTCAGGCCAATAATCATGGGGACAGCAATCGCTGCTGCGGGATGCTTTGGTCTGGTTGCCTTCCATGAAGGGTGGACCGGAGTGGCAGTGAATTTGGCTGTTCTCTCAACGGGGCTTTCTCTGACAAATGTGGGCGCAATGAACGTGACTATACTTGCCACGCCATCTGAGTTCACTGGCATGTCCATTGGGATGAATACCTTGCTGAGAATTTTGGGAAGCTCAGTAGGACCTGCCCTTGCAGGAGTGTACATGCAAACCTTCCAGGCCACAGCGGAAGTGGCCGGGACGCGTATGGTATTTCCTTCAATGCAGGCATATAGCGTCATATTTTTGACGGCCATGATGTTGTTCATATTGTCAATCGGCTTTGCATTCTACATTAAGCGCCGGCTTGCCAAGATGTCTATACCAAATCTTAGCAAGTGAACGAATAGTCTTCCGTGGCAAATCCTGGCTAATATATCGCGTTTTACAACTGCACTAGTTTAAAAAACTAGTAGGCAGCACTAAAAACAAAGAAATCTTCTCAAATTTGCACCCTGACGGCTACAAAACAGCAAAGGAAGCATGCGTACCATCCCAAATTCTTCTCTTTTCCAGGTTTGTCTCTCTCTGCGATCAGGTAGCTCATATATTACTCTCCCTTGAAAATAATCCAATGAGTAGACCACCGGCCGATCCAGAGGTAGCATTATACAAACAAGAATGCATCAAAATTCTAGCAGTCTCGCTGCATATACGATATGCTGGAATAATAAACAAGTTTGGCCGCACATTGGCAGGAGGCTTACGTAGAGGAGTAGTGCCCTTTCTAAAACCTGATGAAGCAAGAAACGAACACTTTATTGAAGCGACAAGAAATGAGCTTAGGAAGAACTTTGAAAAGTCAATAGGCCGAGAAGAGTACACCTTCACTGAAAATGAAAAGGTCAAGATATTAACACTATCCAGCGAGGAGCATTTTTACTATATCACGATGGACAAGGAGACATCCACTAATGAAGTCACGAAAATTATTGATGACGTAAAAAAGCTGGTAAGAAAGTAAAAAATATGTGTATACGTCACGAGCTACTGGCTACAAAAATCGGTCGATAATTACGGCATGAGCTTTTGCCACCTTCCACTACACCAATCATACCATTATGCTATAATGCCGGGAACCATGACCGGTTTTAGTCAGGTCATCATTTTGCAAACTCTAGTTATCCACAGCGAATTAACTGAAATAATCAAGATATGGATGTCCCATAAAGAGTCTATCAGAATGGAAATTTAATATCTGGATGAGTGCGCTAGCATAGGTAGTCTATAGAACCTTTAATAGTTCTCAACTTTTTGGTGTATATCATCCTTAGTACGAGTTCCTATGTTGCTACTTTACAGCCAAAAATGGATTCTTCTGACATCGTCATGGAGGCACAGTTAAAAATATCTCTCTCTGTGGTATTAGAAAAAACTTTTCATTAGAAACAGCCCATTTAGTAGCATACCATGATCATTATTGAGGTATATTGCTTTTTTCTGTGCTACTATAGATGTCATATCTGAAACTATTTCCTTTAACCTTTCCTCGGGATAGAGATAATTGTACCAAGCCTTAGTTCCGTGGAGCCTTAGATACACAGCATCACTTGTTGAGATAATTTCATTTGGTAAGCCTGGAGCATCAACTGAACAAAATGCAATACCCACTTTTTCAATCTCTTTTAAAGCTGATTCGCTCCACCAAGAAGAGTCTCTAAATTCTATGACTGCTTTATTGCAGATTACAATTTGACTCGTAACACTCTCGCCATTAAAAAAATGCTTTACCCTCTCCAAATTCTCCGGTTTAAATTTAAAGTTTGCTGGCATCTGAAAGAGCCAAAAGTCAATCTTATTTTCAAGTGGCTCAAAAATCTTCGAGAACCTATCCCAAAGCTGAACCGACCTTGGTTGCTTTAGTTTGTTGTAGTGTGTAATCGAACGGTGTACTTTAATTGAAAATCTGAAATCCTCTGGGGCCTTACTTTGCCAGAATTTTATTGACGCAAATGTTGGGAATCGGTAAAAGCTATAATTAATCTCAACGGAATTGAAACCTTGACTGATATACCATTCAAATGGGTTCGGCTTGGCTTTGTTCCAAGAATATGTATAACCCGATGTACCGATTCTTATTTTAGATTTTATCAAACCTTAACCAGTCCTCTTCTAGTATATATTATGTCAATCCATATTCTATAGTGTTATATCGATATTTAAAAAAATGCTATGCTTAAGGTGCTCGGATCGTATAAAACGCGTAGAACCAAACATCACTTCTAATAGTAAAGATCTTATGCCAATCGAAGACTAGAGAGTAGCGTTTATTGATTTTCAATATAAAGTTCTCGAGCTGGATATACTCCTTGTCCATAACACAGCAAGAGAGGAAATTAGTCGCTTGCCTTTGTCAGCGGCGGGGTTAGATTAGACAAACACAAGCTAAATCATTATAAGACTATCTCGACCATAATCCTCGTATGTTTACGAAAAAGCAGCCATGGCAGAAGAGAGATACCGGCCTTACTGCGAGGATGATTGTGAGCTTTGCTGTTCTCACGATACTTTACATTATATTTCTTAGCGTGCTTGCCTATGTCGGAGTCAGCGCCATTGCAATAGCTGTGATTGCAGGCATCATGATATTTGCACAGTGGTACTTCTCGGACAAGATTGTCTTGTGGAGCACTGGTGCAACGATAGTGAGCAGGGACCAATTTCCAGAACTTCACGATCTTATAGAGCGCATAGTTGCGAGGAATAACCTTTCAAAACCCCGGGTAGCAGTCATTAACACTAGAATGCCAAACGCATTCGCCACCGGCAAGACACCTAAAAGCTCCATCGTCGCAGTGACTGTGGGATTGATGGACCAGCTCGACGCTGAGGAGCTGGAAGGTGTCATAGCGCATGAGCTTGCGCACATAAAGAACCGTGACGTGCTAGTCCTCACTCTTGCAAGCCTTTTTTCAATGATAGCATGGTATCTGATGAGGTTTGGCATGTTCGGCGGGATGTATGGTGGCGGAATGTATGGCGGTACTGGAAGGCGAGGCAATGAAGGCAGCGGAGGAATGCTGTTAATATTGCTCGTCGCAGTCATCACATGGATTGTCAGCTTTTTGGTAATCCGAGCAATATCTCGGTATCGGGAGTTTGTTGCCGATAGAGATGGCGCTCTTATTACGGGCAAGCCAAGCAAGCTGGCAAGCGCGCTCCTCAAAATAAGCGGCACGATGAAGCGCATTCCAACACGTGACCTGAGAGAAGTCGAGGGCATGAATGCATTCTTTATCATACCTGCACTTTCCGGAGATTCCTTAACAACCCTGTTCTCAACTCACCCGCCCGTTGCACAGCGGGTAAAAAAGCTCATGGAAATGGAGGCTGCCATGAGCTGAGCTTTTTCAAAAGGATTCGCGACAACATAGATCGTCGAAACCACCTACCAAAAGCCGACTCTGAAATATTGTTCGCTCTTTCTTCAGCATATGTCACGCTTGAGGTCAAGCTGGGGCTAAAGGTTACCGGCAGGTGCGCGCTGACTTTCAAGACAGTCAGCGGTACATTCTTTTACCAAATGGAACAGGATATTAGGCAGTTCCTTGGCAATCTGCAGCCAGAGTTTGATCTAATTTGGCGTACGAGCACCGATTCGTACGGCTACATGTGGATAGTTTTTGAAGGCAAAAGGATTGAAGACCTGCTTGCTGGTCTGACCACCGTCGGAGACATCGTCGAAGAAAGGGGATTTTCCGATCAGCTGCTGGCTGCAGTCTTCGAGTTTTCAAGCGAGCGGGAGCAAGGAAGAAGAACCCTTCAATATCTAATTTACAATTATAAGCGTAATAACTTTTACCCATTTGTGCCGACCGGCCCAAAAACAATAGATGCGGAGCAGCAGATGAAGTTAATGGCGTCTATAGCCGAAGAAATACCCTTTGAAAAAGATATGACACTATGGTATCCGCTGTGGGATCTTCCACTTAGACCTCAGGGATAACGCCTTCTCCTCTGAACAGCTTCTTTGCTTCATCTATTGAAAGGTCGGCACTAGGCAGTATGATATCAGACTTGATTATCTCGTGCGCGTCAAGAGGCTTGCCGTTCTCCACGACTATGTGGCTCAGCTCTGTCAACCTCTTCTTAAATTCTTGGTCGTCCGATCTTTCCACACTTACCATCTGGACTATAGTATTGTCTATTTCATTGAGTTTTTTGAGCGTCCTGCTGTCCACGGTAAATTGTCCGTGACCCATTATTCGGACGATTTTGTTGCTAGCCGATGCAGTACTCCTTCTAGTAGTTTTAGCAATTGCTGTCTTCTTGTGGATCTTGCCAGCCCCTTTTCGGGTAGGTGCCCTCTTCTTAGGGGGAGATTTGCCTTTCACGGTCCGTCTAGACTTAAGTTTGCTAGCAGCCGACCTGCTCTTGCTTTTCACTTTCGGACTCATTGCTGCGCTTCTTGCTCCAATTGCTGTCTCTTTTTACGTTGTTTCTCCGACTTTAACTTTGCTAATTCTTCATCTACTGAGTTTTGTACAGTAATTTTTTCTAATTCTTTTTCAATTTCATCCTTATTTGATGTATAATCCGTAAGGACACCTGAATTTATCATGTCATCTAGCGCCTGAGATTTGGCCTTCATGCGCTCCGTCTTTTCCTCTGCCTTGTTCATTGCCATCCCCACATCTGTCATTTCCTCAGAGATGCCTGTGACGCTCTCCTTTATCTTGACTTGGGCTTCTGCAGCAGAGTACTGAGCTTTTATTATTTCCTTTTTAGACTTAAATTCCTCAACCTTTATTGACATTCGCTTTTCTGCTTCTTGCAGCTTCTGTTCTTCTTGCTTCATGTCGGCTATCTGTTTGTCTAGGCTCTGCATCTGGATAAGGTTGGCATTCTTTCTCTCAAGAGCAAGTCGGGCAAGATCTTCTCTATCTGACTCAAGCGCTCTTGTTGCCTGTTCATCGAGTACTCGAATGTTCTCCCATAGTCTGGATTTTTGCATTTCAAGCCTTTTGCGAGAAGTGATAATCTCCGCAAGGCTTCTTCTCAGCTTGTTTAGCATTTCTACCTGTCTTACATATGAATAATCGAGAGCTTCCTGCGGCTTTTCAAACCTGTCAAGGAGCGTGTTTGCTTTTTGTGAAATTACTGTCGAAATACGGTTCATCAAACCCAATTTTCATTCACTCTTGATCATAATCAGACGAAGCTGAATATTAAAGTATGATGATCATCGTGCTGTCGATGATGATGATGATGAGTATATATTGTTGTTGCTGCTACCTGTTAAAACGGCGCCATTCATGTTCGTCAGGAGGACCGTAGTCTTCTTTTTTCTTAAAGTATCCCCAGTAAAGCAGAAAGCCACCAGCTGCAATCATTGCAATCGCAAACTTTTCATTTGTGATCTGGCTGTTGCTAAAGTTATCAAGAAATCGTTGCGTTCCATCTTCTATCAAGCCTGCAGAGTGCTCAATATTGAACAACACAAGATTGCGGATCAAAATAATAGCAGCAGTGACTATGAAAAGTATACCCATTGCTGACATCCAGTTTCTGCCGCGTCTGCTGCCTATTTCCTCCTTCCATCTCATATCGACATGATTACCAGGATGTCATTATTCATAACGTTTGCGTTTAGACTAGCTTTACGCCAGGGTTCTTCATCTTGTTTCGCTTGGCAGCATTCAGACACATAGGGGTTAGAATCTCTGCCTGGTATGTTAACACAAGCGGCCCAAGGTACACTGGTCTTAGCCCAGCTATCTCCTCTATAAGTTCTTTCAGCTTGGTTATTGTGTTCTGATCGTCACCGCAAATAAAGGTGTCAGCATCAAGACTCTGACTCACATTTTTCAGCTTTGATTCAGATATCGTGTGAAAAGCAGAGACTACCCTTGAGCGCGGAGGCAATCTATCCGCGACCATTTGTGCAGCTTGCTCTTTGCCCTGCTCTATTGGGATATATATGAATCCTGCGTCTGTTCTCGTCATAGGCACTATTGGCGAGACGACAATACAGTCATCTCTCAGCTTGTCCTTAAGCTTGCCACATGTATCATCAATGAATTCGTATGGTATAGAAAGTATAAGAACATCAAGGTCCTTTGCAAACGAAATGTTGTCATTACCACTTATGCTGCCAGCGATATTGCCGTAGGCTTGTTTGGCTGCATTGGTGTAATTTTCTGCAGCTTCTCTGGCCTTCTGAGCGTCCCTTGAGCCAACGATCACGTCATGCTTTTGGCACCATCTAAGTGCGAAGCCCTCGCCCATCCCGCCAGTACCGCCAGCTATTCCTATCTTCATAGAGTCGTCATTGGGTAATCTAGATATTAATGTGCATCGGCTTTTGGTATGAGGTAGAATTGCATCAAAGCGGTCAGTTCTTGTACCTACCGAGGTCTCTGGAAGCATATACTGCAAGGCATACTTCTACGGACGATTCAAGACCTGTGACCGCTCTTTTTCTACATGATTCACCAGATCATGGCTCAGCAGTTATCTTAGAATATACTTTGTCTTCTTTGAAACCTGCTGCAGCGTCAATGGGAAAGTGGAAAAATTTCTATTTACAATAATTGTTGTGACCTTGGTGTGGACCGAAATTTTTTGAGTAAATTTTTAATCGTGATTTAAAGATACATTTGGTGAATCTCTCGACAGTTGGTGTATTTCAGCCATCGTGTAAGCGAAAAAATTCTTGTTTCCATCTTTAGTTGCAGATGTCGTCGTGCGACAGTAGCAGCCCATGAGGATATATTAGAGCAAAAGGCTAAAGAAAAAAATTATAATTTTCTTTATTATTACTATCATTTTCTTGATTGCTTAAATAGCAGATGTCGTTTATCAGGCAAGTCAATGAATAGCATACCCTTAACGCTAACAATTTCCTTAGTAGCAATAGTTGTTGTTGTGGTGGTTGTTGGAGGTAGCATGATTGTCACGCCTCCTATAAGTGCACAACAGAACTTAACATCATCTTCACAGTCACAAAACATTACAAGCAATACAGGTACAGAGGAAAAAACTTACATTTTGGTATTTGGACAAAGAACAGTAGGAAACATAGACAATTCTACTAAAATAGTATCTTCGATTGTAGGCAATGATTCTCTTAAAATAGAAGAAGAATTTTTGGAGGAGATTAGCTTGGCACCCTCACAACAATTGAAAGAACAACTAAACAAGATAGTTAACGATGGAATAAATGGATCACCTTGCAATGGTGTTTCACTAACAACTCAGCAAGGGGAAAGCATTTCAGTTGACTGCATTTCCTCAGGAAATAAAGTAATTTGGTTTATTTATCCAAATCCGTAATACCAGATCGGCATAGGAACGTTATGGCTAGCTACAAAATCTCAGAATAGACAATCTCGAAAGACGGAAAAATTCACGCTCAAATAATGCCTCTGGTAATTCTCTAGTAATTTCATGCGCCATGATTAGACAGCTCGCCTGAGGACAATAATAATATTATTAATTCCATGCGCATCAGAGTTACTACTACGAGAGTCAATGACACTGACTGGCAGCAGTCTGAAGCCTACCTATTACAGCACATCACAGCAAAAAAAGTAAGGTGAAGGGCTCAGATATACGGAGCAGTTCCATGGCATACTACAAAGCGGAATCGCTCAAAGCATGCTGCAGCTCAAGCCGGATAAAGGAATCGATGTAATGAAGGCATTTTCTTCGCTCGTTCGTTTCATGGGGACTCATGAGACTTGGCTACAGATAAGACAACGCTATAACCTGAAGTAGTCTAGTTGAAAGGAAGCCTTAACCACATTCCAAACATTATTTGACGATTCCAAAACCATGGATACCATGCTATAATGTGTCAAGGAAGTCATTTCTGTATTACCTCAAACCGATATGGCCGCAGGTATCAAATGGAATTGCCTAACTGGACTAAGGCCACCTAATTTATCCTGGCTATCAGACTAATCAAAGACCCTGCGACCATCAAAACTTACTATAATAAAGAGTGTTAATGTCTCGAACACCTTTGCCCTGTAGATATATTTCTAACAAGGACAAAGACAACTATCTCTCCCTACCCGGTATACAACTATCGTAAATCGTCCGAAATACGACCAAAACATCGAGGTACGACAGCATAAGATTTGCGGTAACTTGTACGAATTTAGATATGTACCTGGCCTATCGCAGCAAGATATATGCTAGTTGGTTGAGACAGCGCCATTGAATCGGAGATTGTGGACCTTCTCCAAAGCCGTATCCCTAAAACAGTCTTTGCAAAACGTTATTTTACTCCAAGCCTAGATTATACAAAGTAATTCAAGCCTTGCAGAAGCTCAAATAGCCGATTGAACAATAATAATTTCAGTAGCAAGGTTTAACAAGACTGGATTCTAAAAAGTACCTCTTCTTCTAACTCTTCCTCACCATACAACGCAGAGAGCTCCCAACAAAGGGATGCTATGAAGTTGACCTATGTATAGCTTTTAGTAACTGCAGAAATTGAGCACTGGAAATTACACTATAGCTGTTAAACAGAAATAAGAGGACTTTATATACTATTACAGCATTAGCAAAGAAAGTTTCCTTTTAATAATTTATAAAAGTCTAGACAAGTTCTTATAAAATATGTTCGGACGGGAATTATTATAATCTTTTGATAACACCAAGGTTAACTGCGTTGATAGTGGCCATGTCTTTACTGGGCGCAGGTGGCCCGTTAGCAGCAATCGCTCAAGAATCAGTTGCTGACAATGATGTAGTACAAAAAACTGGTAGTCTGCCTATAATTCCAAGTAACGAGCAGAATTCCACTGTAAATCAGACCGATGTAGTAGAACCCGATGCCGCTCTCGGCGTAAGCTCAAACCAGCTCGCACTGCTGCATAGACTAGCTCCTGAGGTGCACATTGAGAATTTAACCGCGACTGAAATTGGTGACTTGCTTGAATTATATGGCCTAGATACCGATGGTCCAGTCTGTCCACCCTGCCCATAATCGAAAGAGGATATAGATTTGTCCTTTCTTGATATTATTCTTCTTTTAGAAGCTGCTAAAGCCCATTAATAGATAGTATTCAAGTTCAGCTCCCACATACGTTTTAAAAGAATGACGAGTACAGGAGCAATACGTATCAGCCCACCTGATGGTAGGGGCTGCAATGGTTTTGTGTTCTCCCTATCACATCAAGCGCAGGCACTGATAGAAAGTAAGAAGGGTAGAATAGCTGACAGGCAAGAGGCTGCGGTTGCAGTAGACAGGTTAGAATCTAGAGGACTTGCAGGACAAGCGACTCAGCTCCGAGCTTTGGCTGAAGACATTTGCACTGGCGACGGCGGACTACCTTGGGGTTTGTGAATAATCTAAACTCGCCCTAGCTACTAAATCCTATCCTGCTTTTTCTTTCTTCATTATTCTCTGTTTCTCTTTCGTATATTAGCTGTGAGATATAGCAAATCAGGAAAAAACAAGAAGAAAAGTCTAAAATAGTAAATGAGGCGAGACAAAGCAACTTTATAGACCCACACGCGGAGGCGCTAAGGTAGCTAAGGAAAAGAATCGCCAACAGTTAAGAAGTAAGGACCTACCTAGAGTTAGAATTAATGACAAATTAGGGCAGACACTCATACAGCAGCTCTTCTTGGCATGGTGACATATTATTGCGGAGGACGTCCACATGGTATCTCAAATCACCATCATCTATTAGCACGCCGCATTTCTGGCATCTCATGGTTATGTGCATCTAGCCACCCCTAGAATCTGGCTGATTATCTCAATTGTGCGTCTAATTGGCATGTTTTTCTTCTTCTTCTTCTGTTCATGGCACTATAATGCTAAATAGCATTATACTCATAATTTATGAAGAGTTTATTCAAACAACAAAGCAGGTAAAAGAAACCTTGTTCTTCTCCTAAATAGAAGTTGTTCCTAAGCAAAACGGAATTTGACTATTTGACTTCTAAAGAATAGAGGGTTCTATCTATACTATCCGGTGCTGACTCATCAAGAAGCTGTAGAGCAATTTGCCAGCCAAGAGCTGTGTTTCTAATTAGAAAGAGGAACTTACAGAATTCTGTAAGCTTACGGATAACTGTAGGGTGTAAGCCGGGGGAAAACGATAAAAAAGAGCGAAATTCACGCTGACTTGTCCTCAATAAGGTTGCCTCTAGTAATTTTCATGCGCCATGGTCAGGCAGAGAGCAATGTTGGCAGGATACTTGCCGGAAGGCATATGGAGTCTCATCTAACAGAGCAAGGCAGGCAACAAGTAGTGGATAGCGCAAAGCAATTGATGAAAAATATTGCTATTGAAAGGGTCTATGTATCACCTGTAATTAGAACTCTGGAAACGGCTCAGATAGTCTGTCAAATACTTGGTACGGACTATGCGATTGATGAGCGGCTATATGAAACAGAGATGGGCCAACTTGTTGGGATGAATTACGAGGAGGTTACGACAAAGTACGGCGACATTCTTTCGAGGTTCTATTCAGATTATGACCCTGTACTTGAAAGATTTGGAGTCGAAACATTTGACTCTGTCAAGCACCGAATTAAGAACCTGCTGGAGGATATATTGCAAAAGCACGAAGACAGTAATGTCTTGATAGTCACACACCTTGACCCAATCAAGGCCGCTCTTGCGACTTTGCTTGATCTGAGCCCGCAGGCTCTTCACAGATGGAATATACGCAATGCTTCACTTACGATTTTAAAGCATGAAAGCAAGATCTATTCTATTTCTGGGGTCAATGTCATGGTAATGTACCGCTATCCTACAGAGTGATAGACTATTTTGGAAAACCTTAAATAAGATATTAAAACTGAGTTCTAACAGAAAGAAGAAAGGTGGGAGAATATAGATGGTCTCATATTTGTCGGCAATTTTAGGCCTGGTCCTTGTGGCGGCACTAACACTTCTTTTCATCGACTCTTCTGCTGCCTTTGGACAGGACACCACAGAGCGCTATTTGAGTGCGAGAGTTGAGATTTGGGCTCTGTTCTATAGACTTATGGTCATAGCATTTGTGATCGGGGCAGTCGTCATGGGAACTATGACCTATGTTGTATGGAGGTTTAGAGAGAGTCACCCAAAGAATAGAGGAGATATCACGCCCGCGACCAGAGGTGCGCACAGATAATGGGACACGGCACATTAGAATGGGTATATATCGGAGTGGTAGTCGCTGTGCTAATTTACATAGGAGCCGATGCATGGAACGTTGAAAGATTTCTAGACCATGCACCAGAAGATTCCAAAGTCATAAAGGTGACAGGCCAACAGTGGTTTTGGACATTTGAGCACGAGGATGGAAAGCGGGAACTAGGAGAGCTGCACCTCGTCAAGGGTGTTCCCTACAGGTTTGAAGTAACTTCTCTAGATGTGGTTCATTCCTTTAATACTCCCGACTTTGCAATGATGATTGATGCTGTGCCAGGCAGGGTAAATTCGATCTGGTATGTCCCAGACCAATCCGGCGAATTTCTGATACAATGCAGAGAATATTGCGGATTTTCCCACTACCAGATGAGAGCCAAACTATTTGTGGAAGAGCCAGGCGGCGGCGCAGGACAGGGAGCGCAGGTGACTAACGCTTCTGCTACTAGCCTGGTACCTCCATTAGGAGCCGCGGCAGCTGCAAGCTGAGTTCTCTTTTTATAGATTGTTGTACATTGCTTTCGTTAACAAGTAAAATGAAAATTACTGTCTCCCATTCCAGATGTGCGAAGAAAAACAAAATGCTTTTATTGATATTGTCTTTAATGTATGACCAGCATAGAGAGGGGATTGATGCGAGTTGGTCCTAGAAGTTAGAAAACCACGCCCGCTGTGGGAGATCCTGTTTTCGACACATCATACTGATATCGGCTTGCTGTACATTATCTTTTCCTTAACTCTCTTTTTCTTAGGCGGAACACTTGCTATAGCGATCAGAACAGAGCTTTTCCTACCCGGTGCACAGCTGTTTTCAGATTCTAATACATTCCATAGATTTTTCACCGTTCATGGCACAACAATGCTGTTCCTCTGGGTAATACCGTTTTCTGCTGGCATAGGCAACTACCTGGTGCCAATTATGGTAAGATACAAGGATATGGCATGGCCAAAGCTGAATGCAGTAGCATTCTGGATGATACCTGTTGGGGCCGCCCTAGTATGGCTTGGCTTTTCAGACACGGGCTGGACTGCCTATCCACCATATTCTATATTGCGGGCGCCGGGGCCTGCTGCTGAAATGTGGATCTTCGGTCTGAAGATTTTGGGCATTTCATCAATTCTGGGAGCCATCAATTTCGTTGTTACTATCTTGAGGATGAAGCACCCTGATCTGCCAATGATGAAGTTGCCTCTTTTTGCATGGGCCACCCTTTCTACATCTCTTATAATCCTTATGTCCATGCCGACCTTTGCTGCTGCTCTGATCATGTTGTATACTGACAGACTTGGAGTTTCAGGTTTCTTTAATCCTGCAATGGGAGGAGATCCGCTAGCATACCAACATCTCTTTTGGTTTACATTTCATCCTGAGGTCTATGTATTTGTGATACCGGCAATCGGTATGATATATGAGATAATTCCCAAGTTTTCACGGAAACCTATATTCAGTTATACTTCCGGGATAACGGCATTTATTTTGCTAACGATCGTCTCCTTTGCTTCCTGGGCCCATCATATGTTTGCAACAGGTATGAGCTTTACAGAAAAAACAGTATTCATGATAGGCACATTAGCAGCTGTTCCAGCCTCAGCTATGCACATTTTCAATTGGATAGCGACAATGTGGGGAGGCAGAATACGATTTAGAGCACCAATCGCATTTGTGGTAGGTGGAATAATATTGTTCTTTCTAGCTGGAGCCGGCGGTGTCGTGAACAGTGCAATGCCACTTGACTTTCTAACACATGATAGCTACTGGGTAGTGGGACATATGCATCTCTTTCTTATGGGCATCATAACCTTTGCCTTTGTCGGCTTCATATATTACCTGTACCCGCTCATAACCGGCAGGATGTACAACGAAAGAGCAGCTATGATACAGTTCTACCTGATGTTCATAGGAGTATGCTTGGTATTCATTACACAGCACTTGCTTGGACTATATGGCATGCCTCGTCGAGTATTTGATTATGTGCCTGTTGAACCGCTTATCATCATGAACCAGATCTCTACAGTAGGCGCGTATGTGATTCTGGCAGGCATGATAATATTCGTAGTTAACCTGATTAAAAGTGCAGGGTGGGGCAAACCGGCAAAGATGGAAGATCAATTTGGTATTTCAGAGAAGTATTATGACTATACACGGCGTGAGCCTCATCACTAAGGAGAGGAAGAGATACGAGTTCGCATGAGCATGAGTCAGAGGGCCATGAGAAAGAACCCATGATCCTCACATCGCCTAGAAGATTGGGAAAAGGCATCGCAATATTAGTAGTCACAATAGCCATAGGAGCAGGAATCCTAATTCCATCCTTTAACGCAATGGCAAAAAACCCCCCTCCGGTGACTCAAATACGCACTGAGAGGCCTGCTGCACAGCAGCAACAACAGCAACAAGCTCCAGCACAAGCAGGCACCACTAGTATAGCAATACTCCAAGGTGCATCGGTACAGGGAAGCCCTGACTATGATCCAGATGCGGCCCAAGTGCCTAGTAGCAATAAGATAGTTTGGGACAACCAAGATACAGTCCCACACACTGCAACC
>JBKPNF010000072.1:0-6137 GCA_046732455.1 Thermoproteota archaeon
GCATGAGGCTGATGAGGCTACTTTCAACTTCATTCGATCCAGACAGGTTTGCATTTGATCTGGTAGAAGTATCGCCAACCTATGACGTAAGTGACGTGAGTTCATACAACGGCGGAATTACATCAGGTCTGGCCAACAGACTAATTGTCGAACTACTTGCAGGATTGTCTTTGACAAAGAAGGGTATGGCTGAAGGAAAGCCAATAAGACCCAAGCATTATCGTGGCACGGGACACACTTATAATTTTGGTAAGTCTCCAAAAGCAAAGATACCAAAGAGACCACCACTAAATTACGGTTCAAAGGCAAAGATATCAACTAGATAAATGATACATGTCAAAGCAACAGTAAAAGGAGAAGTAGACACCGCTCCTTTTAGACACATTTTTTTCTATGCCGACGAATCTGACGAGGAGCTTTTTTACAACTCAGTTAATACCGTCAAAGAAAAGATTGACAAGAATTTAAAAATTAATATCAATGAGTCATTGGTAATTTACTGCGCATATGTTATTGGCAAATTGCGCACCAATGAAGCTATAAATGTTATTCAGAGAAATGCTCAAAAAATTCTGGCTCCTGATAAGGTTATGATTGGGGTTCCGGAGAGTCTGAGAAAAATTGTTTTTGAAGTAAAAATAGACAAACTGCCAAGAAGACGTGTAATCCTCAAAGAGCCAATTACCACAAGTAATTACATATTAGCAGCAGAAAGTTGTTAGTGCAATAGGACTGAGCACAGTTGGACCAGGTACGAGATACATATTTTATTTCTTACTGGCTCCCGTTTTAGAAATCTTCGACGAAATAGGCGACAAAAAAACAAACAAACAAACAACGGTTGCATTGAATATGGTGCTCTTTGATGTTGTAAGTATATCGAGCTCTAATGTCTGGTGGCTTCTTTGGGACTGATTGACTCCAACTGAGCGCTCGCGCATTTATGCGAAAATTTAGTATGGGGAAATATAGTTCATTATAGTGACGATCCAAGTAGATATGATATCAACCTTAAATGCACAACTTGCTTCTCGAGGGAAATTATCATTTCTTAATTGCTAATAGTAATGATGCATTGGGCGCTGCTGCTTTCCGAGTCTGTCAAAGTAGTCGTGTTTATGTATTTTATCTCCCCCTGCATGTGAATGCTTTGTCCCGTCGGTATGGGTATGAGTGAACATCGTAGGTTTGGCCATAAGCACATCATCAACTCGAGTAAGCATGTTTGTAACTTCTACGGCTGTTTTGATAATCTGTTCTTTAACTATAGAAGGTTCGATTATGGTGGGAAACATCAGATCTACTGTCCTTTCTATAGCATCTACACCATAAAAGATCGCGTTGCCATCTCCCTCTGTAGAATGTCTGGAACGAAGCTCTGCAAGGGTATCAATGACATTCATGCCAGCATTTCTTGCTATAGTGAGAGGTATTTCTTCAAGTGCTTCTGCAAACTTTTGAATAACTATTTGCTTCCTGTCAGCGATGTC
Source organism: Thermoproteota archaeon (assembly GCA_046732455.1). GTDB lineage: Archaea > Thermoproteota > Nitrososphaeria > Nitrososphaerales > Nitrososphaeraceae > Nitrososphaera. The sequence goes on from JBKPNF010000072.1 coordinate 1,491, forward strand.
GGATGCCTTTTCCTTTACTTTTCTTGCAATTGCCATCTCAGTTGAACCGCCGCCTGTAACGATTGTCGGCTTTGTTATGAAATCTTTTAGCACGTTAATCGCATCAAGCATGGATCTATGAGATTCATCTAGTGTTTCCTTTGAATTGGCCCTTAGCAAAAGGGTTACAGCCTTGGGATTTTTGCAGCCTTCAATAAAGACCATCTTATCGTCTCCTACAAACTTCTCATAGACCCGTTCCGCATAACCAAGTTTGATGTCAATATCTCCGTGATGATAATGGAGGGGATTGTCTTTGCGCTGCTGAGTATTCTCATGCTTGCGGTTGTCATGGTGATGACTACTACTGCCATGATTGTGATTGTGTTTATCATCATGCTCATCATGCTCATCATTCTCATGGGAAAGTCTTTCCGATATTGAAGCACCCGTAGCCTTTGCAAGCCACAGCAGATCATTTTCTTTTACTCTGCGGACTGAAATTATGCCTGCTTGTGTCAGGATATGCTGCGCAAAGGTATTGATTCCTTTCCTGGAAATTACGACGTTGGCTCCTGAATCGATTATGTGTTGTATTTTTGACTTTATCATCTGCGTTTCTTGATGCTTGTATGACTGAATGTCAGTCGGCCAAGTTATTTGAATCTCTGCTTCTCTTCTTGTTCTTTTGCCTTCAAGTTCATCGTCAATGAGTATAATCTTTGCGTTCTTTATCATCCTTGGCATACCGTGACTATCAATTGTTTTATCTATGATTATACCTTGGACAAGCTGTGTATCTGACATATTGCCAGGTTTTTGCTCAATCTTGATATCATCCGGTTCGACAGCATTATTGGAGAAGTCCGCGATAGTAGACACTGCATCAACTACGAGCTTCGCTAAATGATCATCTCCGTACGATAGCAGCTTAGATTGAAGGCAGGTTGTAGCAAGCTTCAGCATGACATCTCTGTTCCTGTTATCGTAAGATTGAGAAAGATCCTTCAATGCTTCTAGGGCAATGTCCATGCTGCGGGTATAACCATCGATAATCGTGGCTGGAGAGATTCCCATATCCAATAATTCTTCTGTTTTTTTAGTAAGCGCTCCACTGAGTACGACAACGGAAGTGGTACCATCGCCGACTTCGTTGTCTACAGCATTTGATGCCTCTATTAGAACCTTGGCCGCGGGATGGTCAACATCAATTTTGCGCAATATTGTTGAGCCATCTTTTGTTATTGTAACTTCGCCTAAAATATCTGTAAACATCTTTTCAAGACCTCGAGGGCCAAGACAGTTGCTGACAATTTCTGCAATTAGCTTTGCAGCAAGCAAATTATATCTTCTAGCTTCCTTGCCCTTGGTTCTTCTTACACCTTCGCTAAAGAGTTGTTGGGTATTCATATACTCTATCACGTTGCGCGTGCAACAAGTGCGCTATAAAAGTAACTTTAGGTCTATTATATAGTGCGTCACTATCACTATAAATAGTGCAAATCCTCTGTCAGGGATTCACTACGCAGCCAGCTAATTTACGATTGAAGATGATAAATAAATTCTCATTTGAGAATAGCATTATGTATATAATTAGCAAATTGCTCAGAACCTGAACCCTAGTGAAATAATGGTAAAAATTGGAGCTCAGCGAAAGCAGCTGTACATGCATGACACAAAGAATATTATAGATTTAAAATTAGCGTCGTGTTTCTATTTCTCAATCGGATGCAAAACGGCTTTTGAGACGGTTTAATAACGTTCTCTCAGATGGTACGCAATAAATTGTAGATGTGATAATCTAAGGAGAAGGGAGGCCAGGATACGCTGCACTGTTCACCGATCCGATAGTAATTCTTCTTTGAACTTTTCATTCCCGCGTAAAATTAAAGAGCAGGATTGAAACTTATGTATTATTGGATATTGTGAGGCGTGACGAAGAAGAGGGTATTGAAGATCTGCCTTGGTTAACAGAGACTGATCTTGTACAAATTCAACAGGAACTTCTAATTCAAAGAAACAAAGTTGACATATCAAAACCGCTATGGTTTAAAACCGATGTGTTATCCAGATACAAGAATCATAGGTACTGTGAGATTAATGAAGCAAATCCCTTCAATTGCTTTCTGCTCTTCTTGGACTATGACACGAAGCACATAATCACATCTGCTTTATTTGAAAGCCACCATGGCAATATAATAATGATAAGAGCGCGTGATTTCACTGGTATACCACCAAAGGAAAGAAATCATTGGCAGCATTATCAGATAGTAGATGATTTGCATTTACATGTGTAAACAGTAAGTGGATTATTTTAATGCCCAAAAGACTTGCTCAATTCTCCTTGAATCTGATGCGTACCCAAATTCTATGTATTACATTTTGATCAGCTTAAAAGCTGCTCGATAATTTCAATAATCTGTGGGTCAGGAGCTATATTGCTCTAAAGCAGATATTCCCCAGTACCTGAAACTCTTCCATTATTAGCAACCATTGCTTTTGCATTCTTAGCCGCTCTTCCTCCGACTATGTGCTTCATAGACTACATCTCTAAACCTATCTTTGTCAAATGTTTCAGAATTGTCCTGTGCGAACATCTCTGCGAATGCTTCGATTATATTGTAATCCTTCTCATCCATTATACCATAAACAATTTTTTGGCCTATCAGCTCAGCAATTGCATCATGGTGTTGCTTTTGAAAGATTGGTTTTTTGGTCCTCTCAGTCATTGGGGATACTTTCCTATGAAGATTAATGGTATTTCACACTTAGTATTTGATAAATGCTTATGCAGGATCTCCTTTTGAATGCCAAGATGTAATTGGGCTTCCATCTGATGCTTTCTTACCAAATCAGTCGTATTTTAACTCGGAATAGGGCATGGCCTACATTGCAACTTCAGAATTTGAGCCAGCGAAATAGCTGTTTGCCTCTGTGCAAATTGTCATTCCAAGTAGTGATCCACTTCTTGTCTTGGTCCTGCTATGCACTCTTCATTTTGGTATGAAGAGATGCTGCAGAGTTATCTGTTCTCTTGCATTAATGTTATAGAATGTTGTGTTCTCGTTAGGGAAATTTGTGCATCCAATAACTACCTTGAGGGCGTTATTCTGGTGGCGCTTCGAAGCGCAGTTATCGAGCATGTATATTCGGTATTCCTCAACGATACCTGCGTTGACCTTGTTTGGTATTGTGGCAATCTTTGATATTATACAAAAAAGCGTTGATGGTGTTTCGACCTCTCAGACACTCCATTAAAGTTACATGGCTAAAATTTCCATGATGGCTGCCCTGATGAAGTTTGTGCTTTGCTGGTTAGTGGGCGCTTGGCATAGTGTACATTATACCTTTAGTACTTGAACTCGAGTAGTTGGTGGGCAAGGGGGGTTTGGGTCCTGCACGTAAAGGGGTTCAATAGGGGATCTTAAAGACTTTATCCTGGGTTATGTTACTCTGAATTCCGTGATTAAATGTTAATGATTCAAATTTACAGCCAATGGTAATTTAGTGTGGATTCATCTAATTTCTCCTTAAAATACACCTGAACCCGCTCAGATCTACGCATTTGCAATTTAATTATTTAACGGAAAATGACACAATCTTATTAGATGCAGCGACAAATATTTTGCCATGGCTCGAAGAGGCTGTTGAAAAGTGACTACTATCACCAATATTTTGTTGAAGCAATATGTTTCCTGTAGATTGATCAAAAGCAACAAGTTGTCCCTTGTTAATATTGACTGACCACACAAGACCGTCGGCAACTATCGGTGGACCTGCGTTAAATGACGGACCAGTCCATCTCACTACAAACGAAGAGTAATTGTTGGCCCCTAGATGATCAGTATTATTGTCCATTTTGCTGGTGATACTCTCATTAGCGATACCACCGCCAGTAGTACTAGTATTAGTAGTACTATTATTCGAATCAGCAGTAGCAGATTGCAAGTACAGCGCTACAAGTCCTTCCCTGCATGGAACATACAAGTAAGGTGCAGCGTATGCTGTGCCACCATACGCTCCTTTATCGCAAACATGGGCTGAGAATATCTGGCCATTAATTCCACCTAGTTTGTTGCCTCTAAGAAGGTAGCCGGTTCCCTCTTTACCAATCTGAAAGATTGTAGAAGTATTTGTATAGGTATTGTTATGATTCCTGTCCCCCTCACTTATATTATTCTCACCTAAAATGCTCGGCCCTACGGAACCAAGATCGGTATCAGATCCGCTAAGCTGTACCCAGTTGCCAGGTGCAAACCAGTCAATGACTTTTTCAAGTTGCGGAGAGAGTTTAATCACACTGTTGCCAAAATCAAAATTGGTCCTAGACTCGCCATTTCCAGTAGCTACAAGAATACTTCCATTCTGATCTATTGCTGGGCCCGATGGCGCCCAGATGCCTGCTTCACGACGTGTAGGCACTTGAAAAGACATGAGAGGAAGCTGCTGCTTCGTTTCTCCCCTGCCTTCTGTCCCTATCCCTGTCGAGCTTGCACTACTATTATTGTTGATGCTATTGTTGCTGCTGCTGCTAAGAGCGAGATAGGGTATAGGGGCACCTACAATCCAGCCATGGTACTGGCCACAGTCACCATATAACCCGCCAAAAGGAACATATACTATCATGCCACCTTTTCTGCCTACGGTGCCTCCATCCCCAGTGCCATT
>JBKPNF010000073.1:0-21650 GCA_046732455.1 Thermoproteota archaeon
CACTGCAAACAGCAGCAACAGCCTTTGTGCTCCCATGATGACGCCGTTTCTCCCTATTAATATTGTATACGTGACTATAATAGTAGATACTGAACTGGCTGCGATTGTTCCTCAATAAGCGCATGAAATTCAGAAAGCAAAAAAATACTCGAACTGTGGATTTGGCTGGCAAAACATGTAGTGAGTGGAACTAGTGAAATTATATTGACGGAAATTTGTCTTCCTCTTCTTCTTTTCTAACATTAAGCTGCAGATAGATCCTTCTGAACCCTTAAAACGGGACACTTTGATATAGTTATGCCTGAATCAAGAAGGCAACAAAAAAAGTAGCCTGTTTGGGCAAAACAAAAACAGTGAGACGAACCGAAAAAATTCGGTTGTATATGCAAGAGTGGGGTGGAGGAATCTCTTGCTGCCATCACGGGGCATAGCTGTTCTTCGTTGAAGAGAACAGCGGGGGAGTCAGTGGCTGCAGCAAACCTCTTACCCCACTGTCTCTTCCTATATGTTATACTTTATATGAACATTATTGAGTTTATTGAGGCTATCCTCGCTGTAATAATGCCACTATCACCCCAAATTGACAGAACTTGAAGTATGAGCTTAGACTCTTTTATACTTCTTCTTTTTTTAGTTTATCCTGGTGTAGTAGTTCGAGTTCTATGCTTGCCAAACAGATAATGGTACACGATAGTAAGCTTTCTTGTTTTACCGCCTTGGCTAGCTCTTTCTTAAAATGACTTCGCTTGATGGTACAGTGCTACAGAGAGCATTCAAAAAGAAGAAAAAGAGTGGAGAGGGTGGGATTTGAACAACAGTCCTAAGTTCTATTTTAATAGCTGCCAGTTTAGATTGGAGGCGGATTGGTCTAAGAAAATTGTTGCTGAGGTCGTAGGTTCCACTCCCACCCTGTCCATTTCTTTCTACGAGGAAACTACGGCATTAAATTGAACTAAATTTTAACAATTGTCTGACAAAAAACCCCGCAATGCAGGATGGTAAGACCTGAAAAAGCATCACGACGGTAATTCTTAGGACAGACTATTTTTGAAGTACTGTCTAGTAATCGTATCACTTGGTAGTTGTCCTCTCTTTCATCTTCTTCTTCTTCTTCTCATCCTTCGCTTCTTCTTCCTCTTCGTCTTCAGCAGGTGTTGCTGTACTCGTTACTCAAAGTTGCTCTTTCTCCTCCTGCTTTAAAGAGACATTTCGCTGGTACAAGGGAAATATCTCTTATCAATATTATTATCTTTTTTCATGGTCTGCTGCAGAGATGCAGTTTAGCCTATTGGCTGTATGTGCTACCGCTCCGCTAATTTGCAGCTATTCTGTGAAAGGGTTGTCTAGTGACAATACTCTCTGCTTTCGTTCCCATTCTTCAGAAGGGCAGATTGGATTATTACAATAATTGATCTTCCGTCATCGATAATATACCTGCTTGCAAAGACTTCCAACGTTTCAAGTCCGCCGTAGCCCCGCATGTGGGGCAAGGATGCAGCGCTAGGGATAATTCATCTTTTGCATTTATTGACACAAAGTACGCTCTTCTTTATAAGATTCCATTCAGCACACTATTAATGGTTTGATATGTCTTGTTGATACTAGTTTTACACCTGAAAAACAGTTAGTTAGATTAGATGATTGAGCTTAATTCGACTATGATGACAGCATGAAATATTTTAACAAAGAAGTGAAGGCACCTGATTCGCCTCACGAGGGACATGTCGTAAAGGAAACAGATGACAAGTATTGAGCAGACAGAGACAGAGACGCACTAATGCCCACTGGTGAGTCGATGGATAAATTGGCAGAAGAAGAGAAGCTATAAGTTCAAAAGATGTGAAATTGTTGACAGGATCTAAATATACAAACATTCAAAGCTGATCTTCTTCTGTAGCTTGATCTTGCGTTTATGTTCTTTTAGTTAAGCCTTTTTCTCCCCTTCTTTACGGTTCCATGATTGATTGCACCGTAGTAGCGCGCACTATTTGAGTGTGATGCATGACAACGATATGATATAAAGTACTGGCGCATTCCTTCATTTCATAACTGAATTAAGGTAATTCTTGGAACAATCATCTGAGCAAAACTCTAAAACGCCTCTGGCAGAGCTTGAATATAATACACCCTCGCTAAGGTTTTGAAAACCTTTGCCGCATGATTTGCATACTTTTATCATTTTTTATTCTGGCAATATTACTTATGCATACCAGCCTTAAGGTTCTTTGCATCGGAACAGAGGAAAAGGAAGAACTATATATTGTCGTCAGGACATGTTAAAAATGAGGAGGACCGATATTTTCATTGGCTACAATTAGAGTCTACAAGAGAAACTCAACTTTTGTGGAACTACCAAGTTTGGTAGAAGAACTCAGCAATATTGGATTGCAAGATACTTTGAAAAAATATTATAACAAACCATTTGAGCATGAAGCAAAGAGCATAGTTGCAGGACCTAGCTTCATGCAATTCCTAAATAAGTTATTCAAGATCCAGATAGCATCTGGAGATATACTACAGTTTGAATCGGATCATCATAACAAATTCTTCATGTTCTCATTAAGCGGGACATGGGACGAGATAATCAAACTGCAATGACAAAACCCGAATTCTTGATCGACCCCACTTGTAGACATACTATTTGTTGTGAGTATGTAAACCTATGCGTATGTTTTTGACATAAATATCTAGATTGCAGATGATATGTAATGCATGGGTTAAGTTGGTTACGGATACCTTGAACCAGGTCCGATATCAGTCAAACTATATCTGGGGTAGTTAGCGAACAGAAATTATCAAAAACTAAAACCAAATGTTTGCGAAATAGACGAGAGAATAAACTTGCTTCTAAAGAAAGTAACAAAATATAGCACTGGCTATACATCTTTGAATTGCAATGCGAAGTATGTGACATAATCTGTTTTACCGCCTTGGATAGCTTTCTCAAATTTGCTTGATGGTGGTACAGGCTAGGGAGAATGCAAAAAGAAAAAGAGTGGAGCGGGTGGGATTTGAACAATAAGGTCTCTTTTGACTGCTGCTCTTTGGATAAGAGATAGTAAAGAGCTGCACTAGAAATATGCTGAGGTCGTGGGTTCAATCACCCCCACCCTGTCCATTTCTTTCTGTTGTACAACTACGGTATTGTTTTGAGCTCATATTCGGTTATTGTCGGACAAAAAGCCCAGCAATGCCAATGCCGTTTTGGTATTCATATCACTACAACCAAAAACTGATTGATGGACGGACAATTGGTATACATAATGAACCGATATCGCTCTAAGTCCCACCCAGTCCATATTTTCCTACTATAAAACTATGAGCATCAAGCTGGACTCTCTGATTATATCAGGAAAAAGTAGTAAGAAAAAACGAGAGGTGTCCGATAGAGATCTTTTTCATGCAGTGGTCTTTACTTCTGTTATCCAATCACATTTCATACCAAATTGTTGGTGAGTCTTTTCCACAGCATCCTTGTTAGGTGCGTCTAAAATGCAAAAGGCTTTGTTCTCCTCTTTGTTGTAAAGGATATTCTTATGCGTAACGCCGAATTCGTCCTTTGGAGCGTTTTGGACTTGCTTTAGCTGCTCTTCAGTTGCATTTCCAAGGTCATGAGCGTCAAGATATGTGGGCAAACTCAGAAGGAAGAAGAAAAGGCTTCGTTTTAAGCCTTTCTTAATTAAGTTTCATTCCTTTATTCATACTCGTTACAAAAGGCTGTTACTGATGATAATTTCCTGTTTGATAGGGGTATATTGGATCTAATTTATTCGATATTCCTTCTTCTTCTTCCCCTACTTCTTTTTCTCTCCCACCATCAATTAAATATTGTTGTACTTTTGGATCCTTAAAATCATCGTATTAATCTTCTTCTATTGCTCTCTCCACCAAGCACAATACAGTTTGGAACGAGATGGAGCAGGCGGGATTTGAAGCCTTTTTGAATTAACTACAGCTGCCAGACTTTAGATGGCGATAGCTATTGGGTTGAGGTCGTAGGTTCCACTCCCGCCCCCCGTGCACTTTTTATCTGCGAGGAAACTACGGTATTAAAGCAGGGTTTGTTATGGGTAGTTGTAGTTTCATTAGTCCCCATACAATTGATTCATTTCCCTCTGTAATCCTTTTTTACTTGCTCACTTGTAAGACTACTTTGCCTCTTGGATGTTCGTCTTTCTGGTAGTCGAGAGCCTTACGAGCTTCATCCAGCGGAAACGTCTTGTCCACATTTACACGTATATTGTTTTGATCGACCCATTGTGCCAACTTTGTCAATCGTTCCCGGTTCGCTTGGGTCAATTGGACTATGGCTTTCACCCCAAAGCGATCTATAAGCTCTTGGTTTGGCTGCTCTAGCATAGATACGATAATGCCACTACCTCTTTTCAATACCTTGAAAGACCTTTTGTATGTTTCACCGCCTACAGTATCAAAGACTGCATCATGGTCATGTGACAGGGTGTCCTCGAAAGTCTGAGTCTTGTAGTCTATTACTTGGTCTGCTCCTAACTCTTTTACAAACTGTTTATCGTTTATGCTCACTGTTGTTGCTACATATGCTCCCAAGTGCTTAGCTAACTGGATAGCAATACTTCCAATGCCTCCTGACCCGCCATGGATTAGGATTTTTTGACCCTTGGATAATCCCATAGTTTCTACAAGTGCCTGCCAAGCGCTGACACCTACAAGCGTTAAACCTGCAGCCTCATCGTAGCTTAGAGTTTTTGGTTTATGTGCTATGCTACCTGCACTTGCCAAAGCCATTTCTGCAAATGCTCCTGAGCCTCCCTCCATTACTGAAGCCCGTCCATATACTTCATCACCTTTTCTAAAATCAGAGACGCCTCCCCCTATCTTTTCGATGATACCTGAAAAATCCATTCCTAAGGTTGACGGGAATTGGAGTGGCATCATTTGTTGCATGTAACCTTCTCTAATTTTCCAGTCTACCGGGTTCACACCAGCTGCTTTTATTCTAACTAGAACTTTGCCTGCAGATGGATCATTTGTTGCAGGTGTATTCTGGTTGATTTCGACTACTTCGCTTCCTCCATAACTCTTTATCTGAGCCGATTTCATTGATGGTATAAGGCAGTATGAGATATTAATGGATGGTAGTAAGATATCACTGAGTCGGTAATAACAACCATACTTGATTTCTCTTCACAAACCTCCGGCTTGTACTGAAAATTCCAAACGCAGGTTAGGTCGGCACCGGAACACTGGCGTAACAATTAGAGGCTGATAGATAAGAAACCCTTGCATGAATGGTTTGCTTATTCTAGGGGTTGTTGCATTATACTAAAACCCCCGGCGCGTTAGGCGCAACCTCTATTTTCCTTTCTTTCTGCCAAAACGACCAAACCTGTTATTATTTTGTCTTGTCTTACTGCCTTAGCTAGTTAAATCTCCAACTTCACTTGACTGAATAGGGCTATTGAGAGCATACAAAAAGAAAAAGATTGGAGCGGGTGGGATTTGAAATTTGAATAGTACATTTCTCTTCTATAGTTGCCCCTTTAGATAGGCAAAATAGTTGACTTTAAAAAGAGCTGAGGTCGTGGGTTCCACTCCCACCCCGTCCATTTCTATATTCTGGTTAACTACGGCATTGAATTGAGCTTGATTTTGACGGTTGTCGGACTAAACACCTCTGCAGTCTACTTCCTACCTATAGAGAATACCAAAAATTGCTTGCTTGATCCCGTGCATAACCTTTTTTGGTTAAAGAAGTAGTATTGATGCTATGCTAAAAATGGTTGAAATGGATGAAAGCGTGACGCTTGCTGTACAATTAGAAGAGAAGGGTGGGCGCTCTGTAATCTTGATCAACAAATTCAATGTCAAACCCGAAGATGTAGACCAACTGCTCAAGGCTTGGGCGGCTGATGCAACATACCTAAAGCAGAAGTCGGGGTTCATTTCCACACAGCTTCATCGGGGCATTGGAGGAAGTTGCGTATTTATCAATTACGCAGTATGGGAGTCTGTCGAGCACTTTAAGCAGGCTACCAGCGATCCTGCAATTAGGTCGGAGCTTGCACTTTATCCAGACAGTACCCTGGGATCACCGGATCTTTTCAGAAAAGTTGCAGTGCCTGGAATCTGTGTAGATTGAATAAAGGTGACCTAACGAGGATCTTTGCAGCGAGGACTAGCGGCTTGTCAGTTGAAAAGCTAAATGATCAAGACTAAGAAGAGCTCAACCTAATTCGAGTCTTTAGAAAGTTCTCGTCTTCCAACATGATTGTTATTGTACTTCTTCTCTCTTTCTTTTACCTGCTTATGACTTCGATATGGATCTCGCTCTCTTTCTTATGTGATCTCCATTTCATCACTATCCAAGAATATTATTACTCAAAATGCCATCTAGTACGCCGTTAGTATCATCAGGAGTAGAGAACTCTGGAGTAGAGGACTCTGGTGGTGGAGGTGAACTTCCTGATGTGGAGGAGGATTTTTGGACAGTGAACTGGTCCTTTACTGAGCCATCACTATTAGCATAGAACTTCGCTGAAAGTGTATCTCCTGATATGCTTATGTCAAGGAAACCATACCCTCTATACTGAGTTACAATATACGAACTTTTGCTAGAATAGCTATAGAGAGATGCTCCCGCTGTCCCTACCGTAGCAAATATCGCACCTGTCGGGTTAGTATAGCTTTCTTTGTTGCTGCTTGTAACAGTGGGTGTTGATGGAGTCGACGAGTCATATTTTATGGGATATGAGCGCTCATAGGCATGGTTGTGTCCATACAACACGAGGTCCACACCATATTGGTCAAATAGTGGATGATACTTTGAACGCATTGTGCTGTCAGCAGAGTGATGACTGGGTGAGGTATACATGGGCATGTGCATGTATACGATAATCCAATCGATGCCTGTATTTGATGCTGCTTGCGTTAAGTCGTTCTTTGCAAAATCGTACATAGAGCTGCTTGTCGTCATCTCAGTTGATAAAACGAGAAAATGTGCGTTCTGGTAGTTAAAAGAATAGTACTGCCTTGATAGTCCAAAATGGTTCAGGTATTGATTAAGCACAGTAGACGGTTCGTCATCATGGTTGCCTATACTAATCTTCATCTTTCCATCTAGTGGATTAATAATATCCAACCAGCAGTTAGCTGTATCTGCATATGAATAGTCTCCCAGTCCAAGCACCACCTCAGGAGCTTTGTTATTCATATTGCTCACTGTTTTTTTGGTATTATCAGTGCATCCCCAATCACCTGCTGCTGAGACATTATATGCAAAGGCGGATTCTGTTTGCGCTACTGATGTTATACAGAAAGAGAACAGTGCGCAAAGCGAAGCTGTTGTTAGCAACCTCATAATTAACTTCACGTTCGGGTTTATCTATCCCCCTAATATATAATAGGCTGCAAAGCTGCTTCCTGATCTTTATTCCCTCAAATGGATCCGTTAATCATATTTCTGATCCCTATCTTCCTTCTTTTTTCCATTTCTGTCAACGCATAGACTAAAGCCTGTCTGCCTGTGTTTAATTTCACTACCTACCTAGCTTGCTTAACACCTCAGTTGATGGTACTATGTAGCATCTAACATGCAAAGAAGAAATGGATCGGGAGATTTGAACAGCAGTTATCAGTTGTATTTCTATGGCTGCCCCTTATAATGAAAGGTATAGATCAGCTTTCAAAGAGAGCCAAGCTGAGGTCGTGGCTTCCACTCCCACCCTGTCCATCTTTATCTACAAGGGAACTACGGCATCATTTTTGAGTTTGATTTAACAATTGTCGGACAGAATGTCTCGTAACGCGATTCCCTCAAGGTCAATGTAGCTCATGTGACATGATATTATCTCAAGCATAAGCTTATAGCTTATGACCTGCTATTACAATTTGGCTGAATTTGGCAGTAATACAAAGAGGTCTATACAAGCTACCAGAACGCATGCGTACCATACAAGACATCCGCAGCCTACTCATTGAAGGCTACACACACGATGCAATCATGCAGCAGTTGCACTTAGCACCTCGAACTTTTTACCGCTATCTCTCTGCAGTCCTTGAAGATGATAATGCTTAATTGCTGAAAATATCAGCGATGAAGAGGTCCTCAATCAAATGGTTATATGCAGAGACCGGCTGTTAAAGCAGCGCCGTGACATACTAGAACAGATTGCAAAACAACAATCCTAAAGCAGATAATAAAGCAAGGATTGACGCACATCACATAGCAGGAGAAATTGCAATAATTGTGATGAAGCTGTACATAGAAGGACCTGGAATATTGGCACAACGTCATCGCCTTCCGAGGACATCTTTAACAGGACCTGAGTCGACAGGACTTACTTAGACTAAAACTATCAACCTCATCTGCATTGCCTATTCTACCAGAGAAGAACAGAAAGAAGAAGAGGAACTAGAGGAAGAGTATGATCTAGAAGAAGAAGAGGTAGTAACAACACAAACAAGAAACCCGTCACCATCAATTGTCTTCAAGACAGGAAAAAGAGCCAGAACAGACATGGCGAAAATATAGAACAATAATGAAGAATTAGAGGAGAAGGAAAAGCACTTTGAATCTATTCGCAGAAAAGCAATGAAAGACCTGGCATCTGAAGATGCGACAGCAACAGAAATTGATGCTGGATATAGAATTTTAGCTTCTTATGGTTTTGCTGGTGATACACTCAAAAAGAATTGGAGGATAGCCCATGGTGACTTTCACCGATTTTAATGATGATGAAAACAAGGCTTGATAAAGGTCCTAAATAATAGGAGCATATTCGAGTTTATAGACGCCAGAAACTTACTTTAGAAATCAAATAGTGTTGATTGTAATGGCGATTCTTTGTCAATCGCTTTTTTCTTACTGCTGCTGGCTCTAGCCTCCTCTATCCGTTCCACCTCTTTGATGTATTCAATCAGTTCTTTGTAATGATGAAAGAGGATAGACATAATTATTGGATGAAGCGGTACAAGCTGAACAGAATTAGAGCATGCAGCAATGTATAACCTAGGAATGTCAAACATTTCATCAAACTCCTTTCTTTCAGATTTATCTAAAGCATTACGGAATGGCTTCCATTCTTGTTTTTCCTCTTCTAGCACAATTCTAAATGATGGTACTGTTCTGCCCATTTTACTCTGAAATCCCCATTATTACTACTACTACTGCTATAGCCGCCAGCCCAATCCTGTTGTTGATATAGAGTACAGAGACTACGATAAATACAGGCTAGCACTGAAGGGAGAGGGAGAGGTAAAGAGAGCGATAGACATCATATGTGGCAGATATTTTAAAAATCCTAATACTTTTTCTCCTTATAATTCGATATGAGGATCATAAATAAGATCTTGCCTAGTCCTTCTCATGTTCGACGTTTTTGATCTCTTCTGCGCTAGCCTAAAACCACAGTTACTGCAATATTTAAAACCCTCTGAATTTGTACTGTTACAAAGTGCACACGTAATTACCTTATTTCTCTTGTTCTGGCTCATTTGTTACTTCTCTCTTTTTTGTTGCTGTTGTTGTTGCTGTTGTTGTAATTGGGCTTTGCTTATTTTCTCTGATGATGTCTTTATATCTTCAATGACTCTTTTCCTTGCAGCCTTAGCTAACCTTGCAATACCCTGCGGATCTGAAATCTGTTTAAAGATAATTCTGGGTGTTCCTCGATAAATAAAGACAAGGTCTCCTATTGTTTTTAATCTGGATTTACTCGTTCCAAATCCTATGCTATAATCTCTTCCTGATGAGAATGATGGATAATCAGATTGAGAAACTCTGTGCTGGTTCATAATTACGATATCATCTAATTCGCTAAGGGCAATGTAAGCTGAGTTTTGATATACTCTGTAATTGGTTATCTTTTGGGTTTCGACTACGCTCTTGTTGAAAAATCCTTCTGTTACTTCGTTATACCAGAGAACATTTTCTCGAGCTGTCATTAGCTTTCACATCCTGTTCCATCATTGTCATTGTTTTCCCGATGCTGCCACTGCTGCTGGAGGGTTGACATCGGGTGACCAACTAGGATCGTAATCATTAGGATTGTTACTTAGCCTTATGGGAGTACTTCCATCCGCATTCATAACATAGATTTCAGCCCCGCCATCTCTCGTGCTCGTAAAAGCCATCTTTCCACTTTCTCCTGGAAATGTACCAAATGCAGAAGAAAATTGGTTTGGTCCCATTGACCATACAATTAAAACGCTTGATCCAAGAAGAATTGCCACTAGTAGTCCAACTAGCACAATACTATACGACGCTTCGGTCAGCATAACGGTCTACAACTCCTATAATGGATATGATATGCAATCATTGTCCTAAATAGGACACATTCTATATACTTAAGGGCATGCATGACTTTTACCGGAACAGAATGTGGAGTAACCTCACAGATAGTTCTATAATAGGTTCCCTCGCAGCTAAATGGGGGATAATGATGCTAGCCATAGCTGTTTTACTGCATCACACTACTGTTGCTTTCCATGCACCAAATACAATACAACCTTGAGCATTTCAATCTCTTCTATAGCTAGCGCTTGTGTGTCTTCTATGTCCTTTGCTTCATCCTTTTATCTTCTCATTATTTTCAAAATCCTCTCTAGCTTGTCTGGGAACCAAGAATATCGATGGCAAAGTGTCTATCTGTCAGACAACCCTACGCTGAGCTAATTGTATCGGGCAGGAAAACAATTGAACATAGAAAATAGATTCAATTTCTTCAGAATAGATTCTCTCTAGTGCATGCGTGCATGTATGTAACTATCTGGGTACAACTCCAAAGATTGTTTGTCCGTCAATTATACTTAGGATATCCCTTTGTCCTGTATCTGCTATCGTAGGTTCATCAATATCAATGCCTTCTATGGTAAGAACTTGACCTCTAATTGATATAGTCGCTGGAACATTTTCTATGGCAGGTGTATTGTTATCGACAGATATGCGAGTCACTATGTCGGCGCTGACAGGAGGAACAGATCCTGTTGATGTGGTTGTTGTTGCTGCTGTCCCGTTTCCACTCTGCGTAAGTGCAAAATGATGAGGTGCAGTGTCTTCAATGGCCATATTGTGGAACGCTGTTCCATTCGTTGTTGCTAGATTCATTTCGGCTATAAACCGATTAACAAGCCCTTCGTCTACAAATATTCTCCATCGCCCAGCCAGAATATAGCTGCTACTACTACTATTCTCATTTGGAGCATCTTCGCGCTGTGCAGGCAGACTGGTGGCTATAATCCCGCGTAGCAGAAATGTCGATGTCATTGATGGTGAAGTAGCTTGTACTCCCTCTTCCCCATCTTCTTCCTGTCCCTCATCAGGAATAGAAAGATCCAACTGCCCAGACGCTTCTTCTACAATTGTTGCACCAAATCCAAGGTTGGTGGATGGTAACAGAAAGAGAACACCCCAAGGTCACAGCAGCACTTAATACATTGACTTTAACTTTCAAAAAAAGAAAATTGATACGTCATAGTTAGACAATTGTGGAACTGCACTTTATTCATTTATACCTTACGAGTAATTATTGGATTTTCTGCCAACGGTAATGGAGAATGTTTCATTTTCATTGCTGTATTTTAAGTAATTCTAGGAAATGGTAGCGGCGCGCTGCTAGATGGTGAGCTGAGGTCGTGGCTTCCACTCCCACCCAGTCCATCTTTTCCTGTGAGGGAACTACGGTTTTGTTTTGAGTTCGTTTTTTGTAAGTGTCTGACAAATTTGACAGCAATGCCAATATTGCGTATCTTCTTCCATCTGTGGTCATAAGAAAAAAGAAAGAAAGAGAGAAGGGAAAAGAAGGAAACTATCAAGAAGAAGCAGGAGGAGGATTGATATTTTCACAATCCGGTGTTGCTATATCACCTTAGCTGCATTATAGTCTGTAACTGTATCTTCTCCGTTGCCGCAAATGAAGATATCTCGTACTCCATTTCCAGTTAGATTGTCATCTCCAGAACTTTCTTGTCCTGTTTGAGTATCTCCATAGTTTGTGTCATTACCATTACTGCTAATAATTACATCATCGCCTGAGCCATTGACTTCTTTAGTATCTCCATAGTTTGTGTCATTAGCTTGTTTTAGGTAGTTGTTTGATGAAACCCCCCGCAACAGAAGTAAAATCCGAGAGGAATAAACAGAATAGTACCAGAGGTCGCCATCATCATTATGATTTAACGGTCTGTGCCAGTATTCTTTCAATCTTATAAGCGAGGCTAAAATCTTCAGTAACAACTGAGCGCTCAAGTGCAAGTCCTATAAGTATCTGATATGCTGGCATAGGTAACAACACCACTTTACAATGTTCATAAACGGTGATAATAGCTTGAGGTTCTCCAAAAATGTCTTTAACCTCATTTACCAGACCAAGAGTTGCAATAGTGAGGCTTCCGCTATAATTAGTTCCTACCAGGCTACTTACTCCAGAAAATCGCTCTCTAAAAGAATCTCTAGCTTTTACGGCAAGAATATTTCCGCTCCAACCTCTTATGGATACTAACAGTATCTTGTCATTTGAGGATAAAATGGCATCTACTATTTTTTCAGCTTTGCTGGAGACGAACGCCATCTTATATAATAGGAGTAGGATTGACCATTATAATGAACATTTCTGAAAAAAAGTTTCAGGAGTTGCAAAAATAGGTGAAAACAGGAGGATATCTCTCCTGTGTATTCTATCAAAGAAGGGACAAAGAACAAGAAGAAGTGAGGTCAGAGGAACTGGAAGTAGAAGAGTAAGTTCTTGCCAAGTCGACAGGAGAGCAGGAAGAGGAAAATATTGCTCCCCAAGATGCAGCTTTATTTCGTCACCTGGAAACAGGGAAGAAAGTAGCTAAAGAAGACGCTAGTTACAGGAAGCAAGAAGGGCTATTGCAAGACAGTCAATCTTGTGTAAAATGCAAGTTCAATTTACCAGATGAGAAGAAATGTCATATTGTAGAAGGTGAAATTGACAACGAATATGGTATCTCAAAATTCTTTTCACCTAAGGGTGATGGAATGTTACCAGCTGATATAGTGTGGGATTTCATAAAGAAAACAGGAAAAAAGCTGAAGTATGAAGAAGGATATGTAATACCAAAAGGTGCAGAGGGATTTCAATGTAAAGACTGCAAATATTATATGTATTCTGGCAGCTGTCTTTTGATCAGGTAATTTTACACCAGAAATGAGTTGTGCCTTTGTGGTTAAAATTGGTAACGGGACTGAAATCTAGACGGATATCGTTCAATGAAATAAATAGAATTCTAGGTATAATGAAGATAAAGAATGTGGTGTATCTACAAGTAATACGAAATAAAATGCCACGAGTAGAACAAAATAGTATGCCTATATCTCTTCACTACGCTCTAACAGACTCTCAATGCAGTATATGTGGTGAACAATTAGAATGGGAAGTGGATTTTAACAATATTAATCAACCAAAATACATCTCTCAACACTGTGATCAAGATTATGCTATTCACATAGATAATGTCAAAGTAGAGATGTTAGCAAAAGCCTCAAAAGATAAACAAGGGCGTGAAGATGATAAGAATTTCATGTCTGCTAAGGAAGATGATGAACCCAAAGCACTGCAGATGGCAGAAGCAATGAAAAGACAACAGCAGCATCAACAACAAGAAGAAGAAGGGTAACAGTAAACTAGATCTTTACCCGACTAAGCTTAGCAGTAGAATGCAAACCTGAGCAATGACTCCACCCTTTTTATGGTTAATCGATCTTCAAAAAGCGAGATGTAAATAGACCATCAGATGACCTTGATTTTTCCTATCATTTAGTCATTAATCTCTATAATAGTCACTTTCGTCTTCCATTGAGATGTTAGCCAATCATGAAAAAGGTTAATCAAGTCTTCGGAACCGTAGGTCGTGGCTTCCACTCCCACCCAGTCCATTTTTATCAATCTGGTAAACTAAGGCATTGAATTGAGCTCATTGTTGGTGTGATAGTTCTCGCGCTAGCACAGACGATAGGAGCTCTGGCGCCTTCATAGCCTAACTGCATATACATGCATGCTTTAGAGCTTACTTGCAGTTAAACTAATGACAAAAGGCGCAACAGCTATACTATGCCTCTGACGTCTGTGAACATATTATTCATCATTAATCAAAAAGGATGACTTTCATTCACTATACTTATCATGGTGGAAACAGGTGAAATCTCTGCAATAGTAACAAAATCCGCAGTTCGGGCATATAGGTTTTAAGAACGTGGGATTAAATTCAGAATAGCAATTAAAACAATTCATGACTCATTCTAAATGAGATATATTTCTCTCAATTACTAAATTTATTTCATACAAGCAAGTCTTTAGTGAAGTGTTCTTACAGGGGTAGGATAAAGCCAAAGCATCTGCAGCAAGAACGGAGGTTTTCGGTGATTAAATAAAAAATGACAGATGATGAATTTGTATTGATATATGTTGATAGAAAGCATGGAAATGCTTACTATGACAGATACAGGAACAACTGGATAGAGTGCGCTGTAGAACGCAAAGAAGGCAGAGCATTACATCTGGATAAAAAGAGCGGAGCACTAGTATGTTATGGATATGGACATGAAAATAATTACATAAGAGGTCGGAGATACAAGATTGTCGAAATAGACGTAGACGAATAGGGTAAAAGAAGAAAGAAAAGAAGATGGCGACAGTAAAGGGGAAACTGGCTAGCAAAACCCTGCGCTATGCCACTACAACAGAAAATGCTGTCCTAACATTCGCAATATAAGCCGAACCGAACTTTTGATTCGTAATTTATGTCTTGGAGAGCGCCTCTCTCTTTTCTATTGTTATGAATCCCTCATTTAGCTTTTCTCTTAGTATATCTAACCTTGCGACAACACCAATAAGCTTATTGTTGTTGTTTTCTTCCCCTACAACAGGAACTAGCACAATTTCTTTTTCAAACAGGATATGAATGATTTCTTCTACTGGAGTATCCTTCTTTACTGTCGACGGATTTGGAGTCATTATATCCCCTTGCCAACATTGTGTTAAGCTTCTTACCACCTTGCATAGCCCTTAGGATATCATATGCAGTAACAATGCCAATAACACCACCCCTATTGTCCACAACAGGTATGCCATTAAACTCTCCTGCAAGAAGTCTTGCACTTATCTGTTCAGCATTTGTATCTTCTCTTGCTACAATCACTTGTGGAGACATCAAATCAAAAGCATTCAATTTATAATCCCCTAAATTTTAATTGGGCTACCATGTTTATTATAATTTAGAGCAAAAGTCATTGCTGCATGGCATATTTTAGGGTCTTCAGCACCTGACTTCTTCCTTCTTCGATTCTCTCCGGTAATACTCAAAAAGTCTATTATTGAGATTATTAACAGCATACACTTCTTAGAAACTTGACGATTCTATGTTTTAGAACATACAAAAAATGGATCGGTCAGTCAATCAAGTCCTTCATACTCAAAGGTAGTACCTCGAATAGCCTGGTCCTCCGAACCACTGATAACTTCGGACGTGTAGTCTCTCTTCGTTATAAGTCTGACATCCCTGCTAAGACGACCCATTTGACCCTTGTGCCTTAATGAAAGAGTTCTGATTAACTTCTGTTCTTTTAGGAGCTTTTCTAAATGTTCATTTACGCCTTCTATAGTAAATGAGTGAGCATCCCATTTTAGCACCTCAATTTCGAGAGGTGGTTCTTGTTCCTCATTCATTGACTTAGGGAGAGTCTATACATTATAATTTAAAAAAGATCCTTTTATTACATTATTAGTATGATATGCAGACCCCCCCACTTTCTGTAATAATCATCTGTCTATTTCGCTATTCTTGTCCCGTAGATTTAGTCTATTCAATTCACAAGTCAACAGAAGTAGCGGTAAAAAATGATTGATGCAAACCAGAGAATGATAACAGTGAACAGCCAACACGAGCTAGTAAGAATCAGTTCTCCTCAAAAGAGACATTTAGAATTACAGATTAAGACTCTTCAAAATGCGCCTAGGAACCAAGATAAGTTAGAACAGATTTTGAAAGCAAAGCGAAGACAAAAGGAAGAGCTAGGAAAAGGCTTGGGGATAGCATATGCCCCTCTTGACACCATAGTTTTGTTAGTGCAAGTCAGTCATGGTGCAGCCGTTACGTATTCGTAAGTGGTGGTTCTCGACCCGTGGCTTTGACGAATGTTTCCTATTTGGATATTTGTTAGATAATTCTCTCCTCTGCCAGTGCGCTTTAAAGTTGCACGCGAAACTTTTGGCAAATGTGTTTTTCCTTTAGAAAGATTCCTTATTTCGGGCTGCATGGGTTGATTGGTGGTAATCGAGCGTTCATCCCAACCTATTACTCCATTTATAACGATTTCAATTGGTGGTTCTTCTTGGCTCATTGTTATTATCCTTGAGAGTTTATGACCGTTTGCAACTTAAAAAGTGATCTATACCGCAAATAAACTTCTCATTCCATAGCTGCTGCCCGTTTAGATAGGAGGTATAGATGCCTTCAAAGAAATCGCTGAGGTCGTGGCTTCCACTCCCACCCGGTCCATTTTTATCTACGGGGGACTATGGTATTAAATTACGTTAGTTTTGGGAAGTTGTCGGATAGAATATCCCACAATGGCAGCCCAGTCCAAAACAGAATCTTGATCTTCTTTTCCGTTTTTGTTAACAAAGTGGAGGAGAGTGCCAGCGTTGCCGGCTTTTCAATTTCTCAGTGGTTCTACAGGTTAATTTATTAATCATCATTATTTGCTTCTCCCGCATCTTCATTGCCAGAGTCTGTGTCTTCTTGATCATCATTTACATCATTATCACCTGGCTCGTCAACATCATCTGTAGCGCCATTATCGTTAGACGATGTGGATTCTGTACCATTAGGCTGTTTGAAATCAATTAGCTCCGTTCTTTCTCCACTATCAATGGCTACTTCCAAGGCTACGCCACCTACACTTGTACAATAGTACTTGTCTTCATCCTGCATTGGCTCCAGTAGACTTACGTCTCTTGTCTGAAGGCAATTTGTGAATGTACCAAATGGAACTTTAACTGTTTCATTCAGAGAAACTACTTTCGCCGCATCCTCTGCATGCCCTGGATAGTACTCTTGTCTGTATGAGTCACCTACTTGAGGATGTGCTTCCATTATAATCCCAGGTTTGGCGCCGTCAACTCCAGCTTCCCAAGAACCTTCGGTGCTAACGACCTTTCCATTCTCATACTCTTTTGAATCTTCTCCCATATACCAGACGTTACCCTGTTTATCCTGAGCGTGCCAGTCAAAGGTCTCTTCAGTAAGTTCTTCGTCCAGCCAGACTCTATCCCACACAACTGTTGTTGTTATTCCTAGGATTTCTTTTGTTTCGTTAGTTACTATGACCATATCCTTCTCGGTTCCATCTTCAGTTTTAGTCTGATAAGTAAATGTGGTTCCAGGAATGAGAGCAAAGTAAGGATTATCGATGATTTCGTTGCCAAAGTTGCAAGGGTCAAATTTAGGTAGAGGGTACTGGTCATTGACACCTGCTGCATTGTAGTTAGACGATGTAGATGCTGCTGTATCGTCCTTCTGTTCTTGATCGTTTGCTTCTCCCGCATCTTCATTGCCAGAGTCTGTGTCTTCTTGATCATCATTTACATCATTATCACCTGGCTCGTCAACATCATCTGTAGCGCCATTATCGTTAGACGATGTGGATACAGTCGCACTGCCGTCCACATTATCGCCTGCCAAGTCATTTTCTTGGCAGTTGCTGGTGTTGATATTATTATTATTATTATTATTATTACTGTTGCTCGAGTTTCCTGTTTGAGTAGCAAATACATTGGAGGTAGTCATGGAGACTATTGTTCCGACAAGTATCATTACTGCCATAAACATCAGTATAGGTTTTGTTTGCATCAAAAATGGCGTCACTCGAGGCTTATTAAGTAATGTGATACGAGTGTCTAATTGTTTATAGTGATTTTCCAATAAAGATAATGAAATAATTTAGGTACTTGTACTATAAACATTAAAAAGTCAATAACAAGGAGATATGCAGCAAAGTGCCTTTTATTAATACGGTGAGGATAATGCCTCCCAATATCTAGAAGATAAGATCATATAGGTGAGGCCTATTTATAGATCTTTGACTTCTTTTACATATACCTTCTTGTGATTTTCTAACCGCATGTCAGTCAGGTAATCCAAAGCAACTTTTTTGCATTGAAACAAGTGCCTGAGAAATCTGCTTCTGAGCTGTAGGTCGTGGCTTCCACTCCCACCCGGTCCATTTTTATCTGCTCTGGAAATACGGTATTGAATTAAGCCGGTTATTGTCGGGCACATTCAACAGCAATGCCAATAGAGCTTTATTTCACATTACGAGGTGACCTGCGTGTACCAGCCAAACTTTGCAGGAAGCATTATGAGATATCTATCTATATTGTAGCTTTACTTCATCATCTATTTCTTGAGTTCAACGACTACTGAACTGACATCTTCTGTTCCAACATTTTCTACAGCGTGTGATAGCCCATCGAGCCATACTGTCTGACCACGTTTGAGGTCGGTATCCTCGCTTTTACCATTTGGAAAGGTAAACCTGAGCCGTTGATCATTTAAGCAAATTGCTACACTTCTAGGATGAGAATGCATCTCAGATTTTGCGCCCTGTTTGATTCGGACTTCAAGAACTCGTACTTGGTCATTTTCTAGCACGACCTTATAGCTGTCTGGTGCCACTTTAACAGCATCATCTTGTGACATAGGCTTTGCTATATCTGGGTAAAACTTAAGCATTGCTGAGGTCCTGGGTTCCACTCCCACCCTGCCCATTCTTTCTACGAGGAAACTACGGTATTATATTGAGCATATTCTGAGTAATTGTCCGACAAAACCCAATCATAAACTCACATACAGTAGTAATGCCTATAGTAGGATACAAGGCGAGGTTGACTAAAAATTTGATAATTATAACATCAACAAAAATAACTGCGATGATAATAGACATGTTGACCCTAATAGCAGTAGCAGCGACACCATTGATGGCAGTAGAAGTACAAACAGCAGCGGCGCCTACAACGACGACAACAATAATCGGCAACAGCACTACTGATATTACATCACCAGGAATCGAGTTATCTCAACAACCCATCTTAAAAGAACAGACAAGAACTGTAAGTGAGACTCCGATAAACTATGCACACATGAGCATAACATACACTGGAAATGGTACGCTGACTCTTCCAAACGACCACATAGACACTATCGTCAATTTCACCATCAACGGTAGCGCGCTTGTCTCATTGGTAACACAGTCTGCTCAGGGAACGGAGACCCTCAGAACGGAGGACGGTGAGACTGCAATTGCTACATTCTATGAAATTGCAAAGTTCAACCCTGCCACGGGGGATGGCAATGGAATCATTACAGCAGAGATTGATACAAACCCAGCCGGTACTCTTGTACCATTAAACGGTATGATACTAATAGGAACAGATGACATCCAGTCAAATGGTGAGAGTAATGTAACATTTTGGGAATGGGAAAGCGGAATTAGTGATTTAGATCTTATTCCTGTGCAGGATGAGTTGAATCTTCGATGAAAATAACGACAACAACAATAACTGAGCTTCGATTACCAACTAGGGCTATGGAAACATGCAGAGTGGACCGGGTGGGATTTGAACGATACCGTTCTCTTTTGACCGCTGCTCTTTAGATAGGAGGTAATAGAGAAAGCTGCCTAAGAAGGTTGGCTCAGGTCGTGGGTACAACTCCTACCCGGTGCAATTTTTTAATATGAGAGAACTACTGCATTTTTTTGAGCTTATTTTTTTAGTGGTTGGAGAACAAGACCAAGAGCAAGGGCGCCTATTTTTACCAAACATTCTCTTACTGTATTATGATTTTTCAATCTGCCATAGTATTTCATCAGGACACAGCAGATGTCACAGCCTCTCCTCTTCCTGAGATTCCTGTGACAACTAGTCTTATCCCATACACCAACAGTGCTATTCCAATTACTAAAGCTGCAAGCGCTATTCCAAATAGTGGAGATGCCATTATCATGACAGATAAGGCAATGGCTAATGCTCCTGCTGCAATGCTTAGGACCCTTGAGCCCGTGCTGGCAGTAACATTTCTGCTACCACTACTACTTCCCTCCTCGCTCTTTCCTCCTCCTCCCAAACCTGCAATTATACTGGCAATTCCACTAAATAGCAAGCTGATTGCAGCTAGCAATACAACTAATGCTGCAGAAGCAAGAGGATAAGCCATAACAATGCTTGAAAAGATTATGACTAATACCCCAAGACCAATGTGAGCGAATCTGGAACGCTTGTATAGAAATACTCCTGCAACTACCTGCTCAATACCAAACAAAAGCAGAATTATTGCAGCTGCAGTGAAAGTTGCAACAACTGTTAGAACAGGAAAAACGATTGCAGATAATGATAGGCCAATAGCGATAGCGCCTATACCTATTTGTAGAGCTCTAACCCATGTAGGCGGCTTTATGCCTATTATATTGGTACTTTTCATAAAATAACACAGGATATGTTCCATTTAAAGGGATCGACACCACAGAATTCCCATTAAGGGTGAAGTATCTTATAGAGGCAGAATATATGACCAAAACATAGAACCGCCTGACGTTTCAACACGAGGAGATTTTGACATGGTTACTGGAAAGTTGAAACCTGTTTCTAATGCGACATCTTATAAATTAGATGGATCTCATTTTCTGGATCTTCAAAAGAATATGTCGTGTCAGGACACGACTATTATCTTTGTTCATGGTTGGGCTACTAATCCACAACAAGCGATAGATAATACAATGATATTACCCCTGCTCTTTCTTCAAAAGGTTTTGTAACAATTTTCAGTTGGGATTCTAATAATTTCCCTCTTGTCAAAGATAGTATCAGCATCATTGAGGCAGGACATACTGCTGAAACTATTGCAGATCAAAAAATGCTTGAAATTAACAAGGTTTATTTTCGATTATGGAACTGCTTGCCCTCAAATGAAAATCAGGCTGATAGCACATTCACTTGGTAATCGATCTCTGTGCTGAAGAAGGAGGAGGAAAATACAATAAGCCTTATAAGAGTTATTGCAGAAGGCAAATCTACGATGGGCTATGTAGAAACTGTTATGGAGGCTTTCATTCCATCCTCTGAATGCGTCGTGCAATAATATTCTAGTGTCCCTTCCTCGCCAAAAGTGTATTTCCATGAGTCGCCTTTCTGCATGAATCCACTATCTATTGGAATTTGTTTCCCTGATAAAGTCTTGTACATACCTACGATGTTATGTGGCATGTCGACGGTATTTATCCATTTCAAGGTGGTTCCTGTATCTACTTTGGCTGTGTTAGGCAAGAACATGTTCATTCCGATGTATATCGTGTTTGTTTGCAGTGTCTTTGTCATTAACCTTTCTGATGTTTCTAAAATGTCGGTAACTACTCCCTTATCTAGGTCAACCATTATATTCCAAACCTGCTGATGCGATTCACCATTTCTTCCTTGGAGGGCATCAAAGCTGGCTGGTTGCAAATATACTTGATTATCCACTAGTTGCTGGTTGACAGTTATTCTTAGCATCCCTGAGTTTGAGTATACAGTTTCGCCGTCACTTCTATATTGGTATACTGTAGGCTGAATAGCTGCGATCGTTACTGCTGCCTTACCTAGATGTGCACTATCGATTAT
>JBKPNF010000074.1:0-2655 GCA_046732455.1 Thermoproteota archaeon
TTATTGCAAAGTATTCATCGAATCTGTTGAAGAAAACAATGCTATCTCTTTCTGAGAATAGCCTCTGTACATCATGATAGATCCTTGCTTGCAGCATCTGAAGCTGTGCTTCCCTGTCACTTCCAAGTGTGAGAGTCCAATGCCCGTATCCCTCGATCCTAATTATTGTCAGCTGTATCATTTATTATCACAATCCCTCCGCCGACTGCCTTTTGTAGCTTTCTCAACCGCAAAACCATGTTTACGGCCGCGTTGACTGCTCTAGCAGGCACAATCTTTGCTCGCGCTCTTGCTTGTTCGATCGTCATTCCAGGCCCCGCTACACCAAGTGTCACCGGCTTACCATACCTTAGCGACAGATCAGCTACCAGCCGTGCCGCGTTTTCAGCTACGATGTCGTCATGCCTGGTGTCACCCTTTATCACCGCACCCAGCGTGACTACGGCGTCCACATTTTTCTTTCTCAATAATCGCTCAACTGCAAGTGGCATATCAAAGGCACCCGGCACGTACAAGATGTAGCATACCTCAGCCCTTACATTGGCTGCGTGATCTCTTGCGCGTTCTAGCATTCTGAACGTTATCTCGCTGTTAAACTCAGAAACTACGATTGCAAGACAAATCAATTGTCAGTTATGCCACCCTGGCATAAGTTTTGAGCTCGCTTGCGTCGATTAAAGGGACGCCAAATTTCGAGGCATATTTTTGCCCAGCCTCAATTGAGAGCGCCCTGTGGGTCACTGAGTCCATCATTTCACAAATGGCCACTGCTGGCGTAAGGTCTGCAAGCTGCATAAGATAAACGCATAGCTCCGTGTGACCCATCCTGTCATGTAGCAGGTGCTTTGACGCTATAAGTATCGGCACGTGGCCGGGCGCACGAAAGTCTCTAGCAAATTGTGCGACACCTCCGTTGTCGATATTCTTGCAGACTTCTACCATCTTGGATACAGTGAGTGCCCTGTCCTGATCGGTGATGCCGGTGTACGTGGAGCGATGGTTGATCGCTATTGAGAATGACGGCTTATCGCCGTAGTTGGCCCTCCCCTCTGTCAATTTTGAAAACACAGGATTTACCTTACCCATATCTGCTAGAATGTCGTGCATATAGACCAGCCCCAGCTTGCTCGTGATCTCGTTTGCTATTGCAAGGCAAACAAGTCCCCCGGCGTCTTTTCTCATAGCCGCAATATGATATGGCTGGATATGTTCCGCAGCGATTACCATGTCGATCTCGTTCTCACGCGCTTTGTCGTCATGAACAAGTACAAACCTGCCAGCCTTTAGTGCTGCTATTGCTTCTGCAAGAGACAACTATTAGTTCTGCCGCTCAATCTTATTAAAAGATTACTAAAATTCTGGTTGTTACCAGGTTTTTGGTAGGTTTCTCATAACGTATTTTCCAAGGATATCCGTTTCAATGTTAACATGGTCGCCTCTACACTTCATACCAAGCGTCGTCACATTCAATGTGTGAGGTATGAGCGAAACAGAGACATGATCACCCTCAATACCTACCAGTGTCAGGCTAACTCCGTCGACTGCGATCGAGCCTTTTGGTACTAGGGATTTTGCCAACCACTTGTCTAGTTTTATCCAGATGATTGTTTCAGACGACATCTTTTGGATATCTTCAATGATACCAGTGCCATCCACATGACCTAAAACGAAGTGTCCCTCAAGCCTATCCCCGACTCTCAGCGACCTCTCTATGTTAACCATTTCGCCGGGTTTTACTTGCCCAAGGTTCGTTCGTCGGATGGTTTCAGCCACCATTTCAAACTCAGCTACGCCTTTCGATAGCCTTGTCGCTGTGAGGCAGGTGCCATTTATGCAGACGCTGTCCCCTCTCTTGATACCTCGCCCAAACTTTCCAAGTCTCACTCGCATTATGATTTCAGCGGCCCTCTTGCTCTTTGAGACAGACGTAACCATACCTATGCCCTTGACAATGCCAGTGAACATGCAGTAGCACCTGTCTAATGGTTACTGAGAATATTTATTTGCAGTTGCTTTCATTCTTATTACACATATACATGTGCCAGACAGCTGTGTTTTATGGTGAGGCTCTAGCAAAATACGGGTTTGGAGGCTCTCATCCATTTGGAACCCACAGACTTGACGCATTCTGGAACAAGTTGCAGAGCGAAGGTATTGGCAATATCATAGTGGAAGACCCGGTGATGGCAGGCTACCAGGCTGCGGTGTTATTTCATGACGCAGAATATGTTGAATTGGTAAAAGTTGCATCTAAGCAAGGCGGTGTGTTGCTCGACAAGGGTGACACACCTGCATTCAAGGGCGCTTTTGAAGCGTCACTCTATGTTGTTGGGTCGACATTGGCTGCGCTTGATATGGTAGTGACGGGCAGAGACAGGGAGAAGAGAAAAGTGAATCATGCCTTCAATCCCATCGGCGGATTGCATCATGCAAGACGTGACTCTGCTGGTGGTTTTTGCATATTCAACGATATTGGTATTGCAATCTTGACAGCACGCGAAAAATATAGAATGAAGAGGATAGCGTACATTGATATTGACGCCCACCATGGAGACGGAGTCTTTTACGAATTTGAAGATGATCCGCTCCTGTTCTTTGCAGACATTCACGAAGATGGTCGCTACCTCTATCCAGGTACAGGATCAGCAAGTGAAA
>JBKPNF010000075.1:0-3773 GCA_046732455.1 Thermoproteota archaeon
TGCATTTTTGTAGTCTTCCTGTGGCCTCAAGCATAAGATTGTATATCATATTTAGCACAAGGTTGCCGCTATCGTATACATAACTGGCTGACCAAGGATTTCCAGCAGCGTCTACAGGCCTTGCACTTTGAGCTGCAACGAGAAAGTGATGTATATTAGGTGAATCCAATGCAACTGATAAAGGCAAATCATTTGGTTGTTGACTTGTCTTAGAGGCACCTTCAAGCAGCATATTGATAGTATTGGCAACCTGTTCAACATGCCCCATTTCTTCTGTTGCGATGCTTCTTAAGAGATCTTGGTATTGCTTGGCATCTCCTCTAAAATTCATATTCTGAAAAAAGTATTGCATCATTGTGCGCATTTCTCCAAATTGACCGCCTAGTCCTTCTTGGAGAGCTTGTGCTGCCTTTGGGTCTGGTTTGTCTGACGGAGGTATTGGATGAGGTAACCTATTGATGGATTGAAACATTCTCTGTTTGATGAATCAACATGCTTCTTATGCGCTGCAGAACTGGATACCACTCCAAAGTAACTTAATCAATAGTCAGAATTATTATCAATATTATAACATTGTAGCAGTCAACATCCCTAGCTTCAGCATATAGTTCGACCGGAATTCATGTTTGAAAGGCAGCTGAAGTATTCAGGTTCAGCTTAAGGATCTCTTGGGTTTTGATCTATTAACAGCCAGAGATTATGCCTTTGACTTTAATGTTCATATAGAAAATCCTTTACCCCAACTGCTACGATTGACTATGTACAAGATGCAAGGCCGCTTTCCAGGCTATATTGTTGAGCCTATTATCCTACATAATTGTTCCCTTCTCTCCTCAGTGCCAAGAACTCTTCGTTATGGCTTTGCCGGGTAGAATGCCTCAATAGGTCCTAGGATCCCGACAGCTACTTCTATTGCTGCTATAGATGTACGGAATTAACATGTCTGTATCACCTGCATTGGATCCTTCCTACTACCTCTTGAAGTATCATATGAGAAGCCGCCAAAAAGTGCAAGGCCATTGATTTTTTCAAAAGGGCCTTCAACGCGGAGGAGCTCTTTCGAGAGACCGTCCTAGATGGGGAGAAGATACTCCACGCAAGGATCAAGGTTGGCGATTCCATTGTCATGTTATCAGATGAATTTCCTGGTTCCACTCATAGAGCCCTACAACGTTGAGGGCAACCACAGTGACACTACATATCTATACTGAGAATGTCGATAGGCTGTGGCAGCAGGCAGTCCAGGCGGGCGGCAAGGTTCTGATCCCACTTGATAATCAATTCTGGGGTGAGCGCTACGGCATGCTGATAGACTCCTTTGGACACCAATGGTCCATGTCAATGGCGATCAAAATGACTAAAGAGGAAATAGCAGTAAAGCGTGAAGCTATAATGTCTATGTTTTCAAAGGGTGAGCATCCAGGCAAGCCTAGTAGCTGAACCAATTGAATTTGAACGATTTTCTAATCGGCTCGTCGGATTCAGATACCAGCTCATTGGAATCGAAACGTGCGAGTCTGCTTAGTTAATAACCTCTTAGCTGAATCTAGTGAGGCTGTGACGCCACTAGATACAAAACCCGTTCTAGGGAACTAGTGTCCTAGCGGGCCCGGCGTTCCGGCAGAAAAAACCTTCAGAAATGAGACCCAGTGCAACTAGAAGGCAAGTTCAAGATGGTTTGGTTCCTGTATGTAAGACGGTTCAACCCTACCCGCGTTATACTTTTCGTCATTTTGCAAATCCTTTTGCGTAATTCGCGTACTGATAATTCCAGCTACAATTCCGATTACTGGTGGGATTGGACCTCCACCAACAAGAAGCATCATCATGGAGAGTATTATGAGGACTAATGCTCCATTTGTACTCTTAATGCGAGTAGCAGCCCAGATTGTGACAGCAAGCCCTAAGATGATTGAAATTATTCCGGATACACGAAAGTTGGGAATAAGCGTCATAGCAGGCTCTGCCCCAACAATGACGTGAGAGCAGGCTAGGCTTCTATGATAATTTCGCTCGGGATATATCACCTCGAATTATTGCACCTAGTCCTTGGGACGCACCAGCGACTCATGCAAGAACGCCAAGGATAGTGGCCATGGCGTTATAAATATTTTAGTTATTATAAACACTTATTAGTATCTAAAGTCTATGACTTATGATGAGATCTATTCAAGACGAAATAGGCAATATGGCTGAGACCAAGGTGATGCTGATATGAAATCTGCAAGAATTGTAAAGCCAAACGAGGCTTTAGAAATACAAGAATTTGAAACCCCAAAGCCTAGAGGTTCACAGGTTCTCATTAAAGTTGAAGCATCCGGTGTCTGTCACAGCGATATTCATTTATGGGAAGGAGGTTACGAGGGCCTTGAAGGACAATTTCTAAAAACTACGGACAGGGGAGTAAAGTATCCACTAACTCCTGGACATGAGATAGCAGGAACCGTAGATAGTTTGGGAGAAGAAGCAGAGGGATTTACTAAAGACGAAAGAGTCCTTATCTATCCGTGGATGGGTGAAGGGCGGTGTCCGGCGTGCAGAATTGGGCAAGAGAACTTGTGCGATAAACCTAGATCGCTAGGTGTCTACACAGATGGAGGTTATGCAGAGTATTTGCTAGTACCAAGTTACAGATATCTATTAAAAACGGGCGATGGATTGGATACTAATGTAAGTGCTACATTATCATGTTCTGCGCTTACAGCATATGGAGCGGTAAAGAATGCTAATCTAAAACCAAATGATAATGTGGTTATTGTTGGTGCAGGAGGATTAGGCTTAATGGGCATACAATTAGCAAAAGCAGTTACGGGCTCTAAAATAATTGCCATGGATATAGATGATGAAAAACTAGGAGCTGCAAGAAAGAATGGTGCAGATAATACTATAAATTCAAAAAAAGAAGATCCAGTAAAAGCAATCATGGAGTTGACTGATAAGATGGGTGCCGATGCAGTGGTTGACTTTGTCAATGCTTCAACGACTGTCGAACCCGATATTCAATTTCTTAGAAGAAGGGCGAAGTTAGTTTTGGTAGGATTCTTTGGAGGTGAATTAAAGTTAAGTTTAGTCAGTATGCCAACAAGAGCATACAGATTGATCGGATCATATACTGGGACACTAAGTGAGTTGGTAGAATTGGTATCGTTAGCAAGAAGAGGAGTAATTAAACCAATTGTCTCAAATCGATTCAAGCTCAATCAAGCAACCGAAGCATTAACGATGTTAAAAGAAGGTAAAATCCTTGGTAGAGGAGTGATAAATCCTTGAACGAAGGGAAAGTAACTACGATAAATCCTGCATCAGAGGAAGTTCTTAACGAATACAAAATAATGACCAAAGAACAGATATATGACAAAGTAAAGAAGGCACGAACCGCATTTCAAGATTGGAAAAAAGATGCAAGCAAGAGAACTGATCTCCTCCACGATTTTGCTACTCAACTAAGAAAAGATAAGGAGAAGCTCGCTAGGATAGCCACAAATGAAATGGGAAAGGCAATAAAAGAAGCCAGATCTGAAGTTGAAAAATGTGCTTGGGCAATGGAATATTATGCTGATAATGGACAGATCCTTTCAACAGATGAAGTTGTCAACACCGATGCGCGGAAAACGGTGATCAGATTTCAGCCTAGTGGAGTAATAGGTAGTATAATGCCATGGAATTTTCCTTACTGGCAAGCATTAAGATTTGCAGCTCCTTCGTTAATGATTGGCAATACTATTGTATTAAAACCTGCAAGTGCTACCATGCAATGTGGAATCGAAATAGAG
>JBKPNF010000076.1:0-8705 GCA_046732455.1 Thermoproteota archaeon
TTGACAGCATCTTGCGCCGTTGTCTGGTTGAATACGCCGACTACGTTGTGCGGCAAATCTGAAGGGTTAGTCCACCTGACAGTAGAGCCTGCATCCACTACAATTGCATTTGGAGCAAAGACGTTCACTTGAGTGCGTACAATATCAGGATTCAGGGTATTAGAAACGACTCGGTCTGCTTGCTGATTAACCTGTGTAACCTGACCTTTGTCTACATCAACAAGGACATGCCAGATTTGCTGGTGCGACTCGAGGCTTTTGTCTGCAACTGCTCCAAAACTTTGCGGCTGTGAATAAACTGTTCCTCCTATAGTTTGCCAGTTAGATGTAATTACGACCTGTCCTCCAGAGCTGTAAAGTAACTGTCCACTTTGCCTGTTAGTCATAACGGTAGGCTGAACAGCAGCGATAGTTACAGTGGCTTGTTTTGATTTGGCGTCATCAAGTATCTGTTTGACTCTTTGGTCACTTTGAGCAATATCTATGCCACGCTGTGCAACATCATTTACTGCATAAATGAATGTATTGTCTCCAGGCGTTGGTTGTTTTATCACCTTCGTACCAGTTGCTATTGAAACATCGGTAAGGGAACGGAAGTGCTGCGCATTTTCTTCGGGGAGAACTCCTGAGGTGATAAGGACAGCTCCGATTACTATGAATGCGCCAACAATTACAAAGAGGGGTAGCAAACCCCTGATGCTTACTCGCAATAGTAGTAGCCTCATCAACACTTGGGCTGCATTCTATATCATAATTTAATGAGAGTTGGCTTGAAGAAATAGTACTATTGTGCTTCTCCTCCTTCCTTTTTTCTGTTATGAGCAATGTGGGGTAGCAGAGAATTAGACCACGGAAAATCATTTATCAGTGTCATGACAGGACGGCTCTTACAAATAGCCAAGGCTGCAGACCCGCAATCGTATACATCCATTTACGCATACCTACACAAGGGCGGTTTACCAATGAGGATGAACTATTGTCGCAAAATCTTTGGGACACACTTACGTTATTGTGGTATTGAGAGCAAAAATGGTCAATTTGCTTGAAGGTAGAATCTCTCCTGAGATCTTTGTCAGGCATTATTGGTCTCCTAACATGAAGCAGGACACAGAGCGGATAAGAAAAGCAATAGACAGTTTAGCTGATCAGCTTGTATGATATTATATTTATTGATGCATAGCCGGACTATGCAATATGTCCAACCAAGGCAGAGGTTTGAATTAGAGGGGGCGTTGACATCCATCAACTCATCTGCCGACACTTTATTTATGCTCGATAGGTGAACATCAATATCAAATAATGATAGACAGAGGTGCTTTCTGTCATCCAGAGCCTTCACTAGGTATTATTATTACCTTAAACTGGATTTCGAAGAACGTTGTAGATGCCCACGTTAGTTTGACATTAAAATGGAAAGGGTTATGCTACTACTATATCATGTTACCCCTCTATTGTCAATTGCCCTTTCATATATGGATGTAATGTACAGTAATAGTCATAGATTCCAGCGTCAGAGCTGATTGTAATCTCCTTACTAGTTTGTCCAGGACCAATAATACCTGTATCAAAGGTTGCTCCTGTTGATGCTTCTCCGTTCTGAGGATTGCCAGAGGTTGCAGTATGAGGAACAGAGTCATTGTTGATCCATGTCACAGAGCTGCCTCTCATTACTGTAGCCGGCGAAGGATCAAAAAAGTCCTCATTACTGGGATTCGATGACCCTTCAACTATGGATATTTCCCGGTTGCTTGGTGTAACCCCACCGCGATTGTTCCCATGTGAAAGTTGATCTTCTGGTATAGAGGCGCCACTAGCATTTGCAGTGGGCTGTGTAAAGGTAGTAGTATTATCGTGGGCTATCATACCGTCATGGTCGGTGGTGGTGCTTCCGTTAATTGCTGTTAGCTGCGCATCAGTGTAGTTGATTATTGTTGGATTTTGTAGTTTTTTCTGCAATTCATATTGCCAGTCAAACATGGATGTGCTTGTTGTTTCATTACCTCGAACCGTTTGATTGTTGTTATTGTTATTTTCGCTAGTATTTTCTCCAACTACTATCTGACCCATGTTGCCCCGCTCTTCAAGGAAACCGTGGCTATGAAATAGATAAGTTCCAGGGTATTTCCACTTTGCCTCAATTAATGTGGCATCGCCGGGGCCTACTGGAGCCGTTTGAACGTCAAGGGGGTCATTTGAAAGCAGTCCAGACGGATACGCCTTAAAGATTGTACTGTGAAGGTGGAACTGATATGGTATAGTTGTACCGATGTTGATGACGTACAGCCTTACCAGCTCATCACGATTTACTTGAATAGGATTTTGTACGTATTGGTCTAGATAACCATTTATCGGGTAATATTTTGTTTCAAATTTCATAATATTGTCGTCATCATATTCACTTAATACCATGACAAATTCCCTTGCGGGGGGCAGCGGCTTATCTTTTGGATCAACTATCAATGCACCATACATCCCCATTCTAATGTGAAGTGATGTTGGATATGCATGGCAGTGATACATCAGAGCACCAGCCGGCCCAGCAGTAATATTGTATAGATATGTCTCGTTTGGCATAATTTGGTGATGCACACCATCGTTAGCAGCGTCATGGTTTCCGTGCATGTGTACTGTATGCGGAATTGGCGTCTTGTTGATAAATTTGACTGTTACATTATCTCCTTCAGTGAATCTTAAGGTAGGACCTGGCATAGTTCCGTTAAAAGTCCAAGTCTTGACAACCTTTCCTGGAGCGATTTCAAGTTCTGCGTCCTGGGCTATTAGAGTATACTCTTTTCTCGTTGGTGTTATTGATGATGATGATGTTGTTGTTGTTGTTGTTGAATTACTCCTAGTGGTTCCTTCCACTTCAGACACTCCCTTTATCTTCTCATTATTGTCTATGCGAACCACACTTGGAAAAGAAACCAGAGCACCTAATACTGCCGATACAATAAGAATACTACACATTATTATGGTACCTGTTCTCTTATTGATACGAGATGGATTGTTTGACATTTCTTTATTGATTGTAGAAAGTTCATAACCATGACTTAACTTGTAGGTATGCACTGCCTTGCAGTGAAATTTAAAATACTGCTTGAAAGACTGTGATTTGTTGATAATTCTTCCACTCTAAAGCAATATTTTCTTGTTCTGTTAAAACCAAGGATACGCTCACACCACACCTGTCATGCCAAGTAATTCTTGATATTCCTTTCAGAATGTAGTATGAGTATAACAATGTATGGTCCGGATACTTCGTCTGAGCCAGCTATGGAAAAGGTCATGGACTCTATGGTTCCGAAACGGCTAGCAATCTCTTTTTCATAATGACAAAAATCCTGATCTGATTCTGTATTGTGGTGACAGCACGAATTTGTTATTCAGCTTCATGCAAGAATACTGCTAATTCCACTATCCTCATGAATTAACACATAATGTAATTGTCAGTTGGGATTGCTACCTCTAGGTAAAAAAATCTCCCCTATCATGAATTCACTGAGCCTCTCGTACATTGGCCTGTATTCTATTGTAACATTCTCGCTAATGCTTGTTACCAGCGATTGGTTGCTTATGATCGCTCTAAATATATCCTTGTCAGCAATAATGCCAACCATCTTTCCTTCTCTATCTACCACTGGAAGTCTGCGGATGTTGTTTAGTTTCATGCTTTGGATTCCGTCTTGTATAGAACTTGCGGCATCTATGGTAATGACTGGCTTGCTCATTATGTCGCGTGCAAGCAGCTGAAGAGTTGACGATAATGAGGAGGTATGTGCAGCAGCCGCTGCTATGCGGACAATATCTCTTTCAGTAATTATACCTGATAATCCCTCTAAGTCGTCACTTTTTACTATGACTACACTTCCGATATTGTTATCGGCCATCACTTTAGCAATCGCGTTAATGCTCTGATTCTCTTCAGCTGTCTTGACGTCTCTGACCATAATGTTTGAAACTGGTACTGATTCTATGCTCATACCTAATACTATTTCAGTAATAATATTTTAGATGTAGGAATCTTGTGCAATGCAGTGCACTAGACAAGGACTATGTTACTCGGTAACGCTGCTCCCATTATATGGCACACTTACAAGACTTTTAAGACACACTTCTGCTAAACTTTGTCAGTGCCTGAAGACTATCCAGATACACTAAAGGAGAATACATATCAATCTAGGAAAACGCGGAGCGTAACATTCAGACTGGATTCCACAGTAATAGAAGAGATTCAGACAGAGGCAAATAATAGAGAGGTATCACTTAATGTGCTTGTTAACCAAATTCTAAAAAGATATGCAGAATGGGATAGGTATGAGAACAAGATAGGTATGATGCCTGTTCCAAGAGTCATATTATCGAATCTGATAGACAAGGCCATATCTATAGCAAGGAGCAGCGGGATCAGAGATGTTGAGAACTACCGAGATGAGATCATCAAGCAAGCGGCCGAATTGGCGTTTTCGCTAATGAAGGATTCCGTACTGTTCATGAAGAAACAGTACAACCTATGGGTGGTACTGTCCGTTCTTGAGGAATATATGAAAGTCTCAGGGATCAAAGCCGACCATAAGATAGAAGGTTCCCGAAAGCATGTTTTTATAATACAGCATGAGCTGGGTGAGAACTGGTCGCTATTTACAAAGGAATTGCTTGCGCTCATTTTTGAGAAGCTAGCAAACGTGACGGCTGAAATCAATGTGACAGCTAACACAACAGTAGCTGAAGTCGTTCTAAGATGATGAAAAATATCTAACTATACTGTTTTTACTGCATTGCAGTGCAATCCTACTAGTTAATTATCATATACTCTTCTATCTAGAGTAATAAAAAGGGGATGTATAGTATCTCTGAGGGCTAAAAGCAAAGAATCAAGGTCTCTTACAGGTGAAGAAATAGTGACACGCTATTTCAGCTACATAGATAGGAAAGACCTTGACGGTGTACTTGATCTTTTTGACTGCGATGCAGTAGTGTATGAACCATTTAGTAAAGTAGGAGCACTACATGGAAGATCTGCCATAGAGCCATTTTTGAAAGTGGCAATGATGACAAATACTGGATTCAGCCGCGAAATCAAGATCGACAAGACGGATAATGACATAGATTATAATGGTAACAGAATTTCTGCACTTGTTACATTTGAACGTGGGAGTAAGGTAACGGGCCGTTTTACATTTGAATTTACAAATGATTCAGACACTAAGAAGATAAAGTCACTCTATATTGAGTTTGATTAGAACGCTACTACCGGTTAACTACTTTCAGTTATAATCAATAAAACCTAATTTTTGGTCTTCTACTACAAGAAGGGAGGGTTTTGCTTTGTCTAAAAGAAGAGCATTATTCAGAAAGTGATTTTTTATCTTATCTTATCACAAGCACAGGACAGCCTGCATGCGCTATTACACCACTTGCAACGCTTCCTAGCACCATTCGTTTTAGTCCTGCCCTCCCCCTTGTGCCAATTACTATAAGATCAGCTTTTTGCTCAGCAGCATAAGTTATGATAGATTCAGCTATTGATGGAAGATTGAAGATTGTGTCTGCTCTTACTTTAATATCTTCTTTTGCTGCCATTGCTCTTACTTGTGAAAACCATTCCTCTGCGTGCTTTTTCGCCTCATCTATGTAGCTAGTGACAGGGACAATACCAGCTCCCATGTATTCTAGGTACGGCAGTTCTGCTACGGCATGGATGCAGATTATTTCTCCGCCTGTTACCCTAGCAAGGCTGATGGCGTATTTGGCTGCACGAAATGAAAACTCAGAGCCATCCAATGGCACTAATATTCTCTTTGGCAATTCCTCTGAACTCCTCGCAACACTCTGCGATTGTGCTGAATTAACAGAAGATGACGAGCTTATATTGCCACCACCACCACCACTATTATAATGCCCTCTGGTCTGATTATTAATTTAAACTGATTTAGAATCATTACCACATCTCTTCTCGCTCCGCCTTGCTGCCTGTTTCACACCCCAAGAGGCCCACGTTGCACTCATTATGGCGACGAAAGCCAAGAGAATGACAGCAATGACAGCAATATTCTGATAAACGCTAAAGTTCTCGGCGTAGAAAAATAGCCAGAGAGTTATGCTTATTACAGAACCAAAGAATGTAAGGATAGATAAGGCTACCCTCCAGCCCATTCCTTTAGACATACTGTTATTATTACTCCCTATCATTTCCATAGCGAAACTATCTTCCTTTTTCAATAATATAGGTAGTAGATTTGCACTGCCATGCACAAAAAACCTCAACAGCTTCATTCATACTATCTTGTGCGCCTCTCTTTTTTTGTCCAAGTAAATGGGTGGTGATCACGATGATGCCGACGATCGTGTATCATGCTGCGATACCCCTATCTTTCGCGTTTTGTCTTGCAAAAATGTCCCTATCTCTTTGCCAATATTTTCAAACACTTCTTCTGTTCCCTCTTTGAGAAGGGCATCTCCAGCTTTTACCGCTGTCTTATGTTGAACTACCATTGCTGAGCTGTGTGGGTGGATAATTTCAATCCCCAAATGTTTGAGCTTCTTTTCAATAAACTTGGCGGCGCTTCCTGCCAGTGGGTAGCCATATCTGGTATCAAATGCAAAACCGTATTTGCCTCTTAGGCTTACTATCTTTACCCGGTCCAGAAATTCTTTCATTGGTTTGGAAGCTGAGAGGTATTGGGTAGGCGCCCCCAAAACGAAGAGATCATAGTCAGTGAGCTTGTCCATCTTGACGCTCTTGATGTTGACACATTCTGCATCGATGCCAGTTTCTTGCAGTCCCACCACCAAGCGGCCCGCTATTATTTTTGTGTTTCCAAAGAGCGTATCAAACAAGACTATTGCTTTTATGTTATTCAATTGCTAATCCTTCCTGTAGGTGACGCCGCCCTCTGTCGTAGTGCTCGTCGTGCTTTCACGTCTTTTCCTACTATCGATAACTGTGACGATTGCTCCAACGATTAGCACTATCACACCTGCAGATGCTAGCCCTCCACCTATAATCACCACGCCCAGCCCTTCGGTCGACATAATTTTGCTGACATCAGGACTGCTGCTGCCGTTTGGTCCCATAAACGACATGTATCCAAACGTTCCGCTAACAGTGACTGGTCTTGTTCCCAAATTCAAAACTGTAACTGTATAGGTGCCCATGATTTCTGGCTTGAAACTTGTAAAGAAACCATCTGCAAATTCATTGTTGCTTACTATTTTTCCACTAGGGTCAGTTACTACTTCTTTCAATCTTATTTCAGATGGCGCTGACTGACCAGATTTATCAACGGCAATTGCCAAGGAAATTGGCCTATCCAATTGGTTCACATCTGTCTTTGCACTCACAGATTGTCCTGCACCTATTGAAGACCTTGCGACTATGGTATTATCGCGAACAAATGAGGCTCCAAATGAGATTGCCCAGATCGCTGCAATTACGATTCCAGCCACAAAAAGTGCAGCACCCACAATCAGGATTATGTGTCCTCTTTTCAATGACGTATTACCTCCTCCCTTGGATTGGCAAGCCATGGGACCGCAACCAAATTTGGTATCGTTCACTAGTTGGAAGTACCTGCACCTCTTCTTCCTTACTCCTTTATATACCTCGTACTATCGTTGCCGCCACTCTCTTTGGTTTTGATTACGATAGTATCTGCAGCTTTACTTAGTAGCCTCTGCCTCTTATCATTAGTAAATATCCAGCCAAAGAATACATCTATTGGCAGCAGGAAAGCCTTGCCAAAGCTTTGTATTACAATGCTCCTAACGTCAGCTAGATCTCCTCTCAAGTCTGTTGTCTTTATTTTAAGCACTTTCTTGCCAATTGACTGACCTGTTTTAGATTCAAAGTATATCCAATAGGCAAAGAACATCAAGCTTTGAATTGCATATCTTGTTCCAGCAAGCCAAGGAGGTGTAGTACCGTTAACTCCTTGGAAGAAGGCTAAAGGTGCATAAGCAATAGCAAAAATAATTTCAAATGCTATTGTTACTAATATGAAATCTATGAGCCATGCACCGAATCTTGTACTCCATCGTGCTAGAACTATCTCTCGTCCTTGATTTGGCTCTCCATTAGAAGGACCTTTTGGTTCCAAAGTCATAGGCCTAGTTTCAAGCAGAGACTATTATAACAGGAGGATTTCTCTGCAATGCAGTGCAATCTTGGAAGTTAAATAGAATAAAATTAGAACCACTAGTTATGAAAGAAACCTGTCCTATATGTAGAAA
The DNA here is from genome assembly GCA_046732455.1 of Thermoproteota archaeon. Taxonomy (GTDB): domain Archaea; phylum Thermoproteota; class Nitrososphaeria; order Nitrososphaerales; family Nitrososphaeraceae; genus Nitrososphaera. Next base: position 8,230 of record JBKPNF010000076.1, read on the forward strand.
AGACAATTACAGAATGCCAGGACTGCCAAGCCATCTAAAGACCCATGGACAAGAAGAACTTGTGAACTACATTCTTAGGCAAGTAGATGAAGAACGTCGTAGCATTAGACCGAGCCAATAGAGCTTGGTCTGCATTTTTATTTCAGTCGGGGGGACGAAAAAAAGAGTGAAAAGCGGAAGCAGAGCAATAAGATCAATCATGCTGCAAATATTTTGAGTGTCTGGTAGGGTATTATAGGGTATTTTGCTAAGGGGTTCTAAGGCTTGTTGGCTTTGCTAATATCCGTCATATGCTAGGAGATGACAGTTGCTCCGGATTAGTTTTTTTGGAATTGCTTCAAGAACAAAACCACCAAGGAAAAATATAAAGTGCGAATAGGCAATCACAGGAAACAGGTTATCGAGTCATTTACTAGTAGCACTCATTTGTTCCAATTTGGGTTAGTGAGGGAAATTTCTAAAGTGGTTTAGCAGGA
>JBKPNF010000077.1:0-15818 GCA_046732455.1 Thermoproteota archaeon
TCATTATGGCGGAGAGTAAAAACACAGGTCAAGAGAAGGAAAACAACTATACCAAAATAAAGGCTGCAGGACCTGATGAACAATACTTGGATCTTACAAGTGGAAAAGAACCATACGACCTAACACCAAGGCAACAGACATGCGAGGTTTGTGGCTTGACAGCTCGCAATAAACAGGAATTACAAGATCATATTAATAATGCACATGCAGATATAACTGATGTAAAATAGACTCTATATTAGTTATGCTCTATGATCACATATTTAAGAACTAGAGCCTGGCATAGAAACATTCAATGTGCGAAGAGACTCTACAATAGAGACTTTGTAATAACAAGTGCCGCATTTGAATATATCTCTCCACACAAATGCTAGTTGGTTGTGCACCATAGGGGTAGGTTCCAAACTTGATCATTATCTGTACTTTCTTGCGCTAGGATGTCTTTTCTTTTCAGAACCAACCAACGTTGTTTTTATCAAGCCATGTGCAAGCATTGATCTAACACTACTTTTGGAGTTCGCTCTTGCAGCCCGATTTCTATATTCCTGAATATATAATGATTGCCCTCAGTAATTAATAATGTGGAAAGTCCAATAGTAGTTGAGTTAGCAAGTGTAAATCTATCATCTTTGTCATTATCCTGGAAAAATGGAGGCTATCGCTCCTTCTCCTCCACCACACTCCATTTGCATAAGATTCTCCGTAGTCATTAATCGATCTCAAGCGTTGCGGTGTGGAACGTAAAAATAAAAATCTCTATAAGAGTATTTCGTTTAAGAAAGTTTATAAAATATTAATTGTGTTTATAATATAACAGGTTCCAATAGGTTATGGAATTCGTAAAGCTATAAGAATTTCTAATTCCTATTATTTAATGAATATAATTGGCATCTACAGAATCCCTTAAAGTAAGAAACTTTATTTACAAATATTTTCGCCTTGCCCAGAGCAAGGAGATAGAGAAAATAGAGGAATTTCTTGATTCGCGCTTTACGAAATTTGGCGATGCGCCACCCTACGATAGGCGTGACTTTGAAAGGGCACTCATGTTTGAACAATTACATTTTGCCAGCCTCTCTGACTATCATTTCAAGATTGAAAATTTGAACACTGAGGTAATGGGCGATGTTGCACTTGCTACTTTTTTGCTTGAAATTACCGGCATGATAATCGACGACTACAGCTTCCGTGGTACGTCAGTCAACAACAAGTCTAGGGTTACGATCGTACTGCAAAAAGATAAAAACGATGAGTGGAAGATGATTCACCAGCATTTATCTAAACTTGCAGGCTAGTCAAAAGGTACCGATTGGTTAACTGTCGTCCTAACGACCTTCTGCGTTTCCTTCTGGCTTGACTTGTCCTTCTCCTCTAAAAATATGCCGTATGCTTTTTTGGCGTCAGCGTTCTTGTGTACTATTGCCTGCACCGCCTTTATCATCGCTATGGGCCAGTCTGACTGCCAGATGTTTCTTCCCATGTCCACGCCAGCAGCACCGTGCGTTATTGCATCGTGCGCAAGCTTCAGCGCCTCTGGCTCGGGGAGTTTTTTGCCACCTGCAATTATAAGCGGAACAGGGCACCCCTCAACTACTTCCTCAAAATTGTCGCAATAGTACGTCTTCGCTATATGTGCACCAAGTTCTGCAGCAACTCTGCATGCAAGTGCAAGGTAACGTGCATCGCGCTCCATCTCCTTACCTACTGCAGTCACAGCAAGGACAGGTATTCCATACTTTTCGCCTTCGTCTACCGTCTTCGCTAGATTGGCAAGCGTTTGATGTTCATACTTGCTGCCTACAAATATTGATAGGGCAAGGCATGAAGCATTGAGCCTAATCGCTTCTTCAATCGAAGTCGTAATTGTTTCTTTTGAAAGGTCTTCGCCAATAATGCTGGTTGCGCCAGAAACGCGGAGCACTATTGGAACGTCGCAGTTGGGGTCAACTGATGTCCTCAGGATGCCTCTTGTGAGCATGAGTGAGTCAGCGTAGGGCAAGAGTGGCTTTATAGCTCTGCTTGGAACTTCAAGACGCTCTGTCGGCCCAAGAAAGTAGCCGTGGTCAACTGCAAGCATGAGGCACCTACCGTCTTCGGGATGAATTATCTTAGCTAGTCTGTTTTGCATTCCCCAGTCCATGGTCGATCAGTTCAGACAGGTGATTTTATTATATATAGTTTCATTAGGTTGCGGTTATGATCACCTTCATAGCATTATTGGCCTCATGAGCGCATTTTACTGCCTCTGCAGCCTTGCTGATGTGAAACCTATGGGTAATAAGGGATCCTAGATCGACACGACCTTCTGCTATCAGCTTCAGGGCTTGGTTTGTTTCAACTTCAGAGGCTGCATAGCTTGGGATGAGTGAGTGTTCGCTTGAGTAGAGCTTACTCATGTCGTAGGAGATCTGCGACCCTCTAGGTGGGACGCCAAAGAGCATTACCTTACCACCTCTCCGAGTCAGGTCAAATGACTGCAATAGTGCTTTCATATTCCCTGTCGCAACAATGCAAATATCAGCACCCCTTCCACCCGTTTCTAATTTGATATTGTTTGCAAAATCATGATCAGAAATAGAGTTGAACACCCTCACTCCATATTTCCTGGCAAAGTTCAAACGAAAATTATTGATATCTATGACAAATATCTTGCCAGCCCCAAATGCCAGAGCCAAGAGTACATGCATCAATCCAGTTGGACCCGCACCAAGTATCACGACATCGTCTCCTTCTTGGAAGCCGCATCTCCTCCATGCCTTTATACAGCATGCAAGCGGTTCAATAAGTGATGCTTCATCAAACGCTACAATGTCTGGCAGTTTTATCAGGCCGCCTCTTGACACGTTCCACTCTGGCACTAAGAAATGCTCTGCTAGCCCGCATGGGTTGATGTTACTCGACTGGTAGGCGGGGCACATCGTATAGTCACCATGAAGGCAGTAGTGACAAGAGTAGCATGCAACATGGTGATGGATAAAGACACGGTCTCCACGAGCAAAGCCTCTGACCGATTTGCCGATTGTCACGACCTCGCCTGCAGGCTCGTGACCGAGCCTGCCAGAGGCCATACCATATTCGCCATATATCTTTTCCAGATCCGACCCGCATAGCCCACACGCGCGCATTTTGACAAGAACATCACCCGTGCTAGCCAGGCCTGGTACCTTGACATCCTCGACAGAAACCGCGCACGTCCCTTTTACAAAGACTGCTTTCATCTTTTTTATTCTCTATTTCTGCCAAATATAAGAGAATCTGTTAAGAACCTTTAAATAATAAAAAAAAGCTTTCAGTGTGCATCGCTAAATGCTGCTCCCCTCAGAGATCGAAGCAAAGTCACTTATTCCCGCGGTCAGAGCTATTCTTGCAAAGAAGCTTATCAAGGAATATTCCCTCAAGGAAGAAGACGTTGCCAAGGATCTTGGCATTACACAGGCCGCGGTCAGCAACTACGTGAGGGGAACAAGAGGCGACATAGAACTCATCTCAAAGCTTGAATCAGTTAGAGAGGTCATGCGTATGATAGACGATATTGCTAAGGATCTCTCTACAAACAAGGCCTACACTCCAAGCACGCTTGCCAAATTCGTGGGTCTGTGCAACTACATGCGATATACACTCATTATATGCGACGTTCATCACAGCATTGAATCAAACATTGATGAGCACATCTGCGAACAGTGCAGAGGTACGCTAGTCCGTGAACATTAACATTAGCATTTTCTATCTAAATGATGATTGAAGAATTTAATAATGCTTCCTGAGTGCTATATTATAGATATATGACGGGAGGCGGAGGAAAACAATGGATCAACGGAGAAACCGTCGCAGGCATTGCTCTAGTGATTTTGGCGCTTTTGTTCATCTGGGCCGCGACTATGAACGCCGTCTGGGCTAGCATACTTTTGGCTGACTATGTCATCTTGGCAATTGGCGTGGGCTTCATTGTGCTCGGTATAATAACCATGTACAGGACAAACCGTACCCATCCAGAAGAAGGACATACCCATAACTACTAGTGTGTGTACATGTAATGTTTAAAACATCGATCGGTTTCATGCAATACCATGCCTGATGCGTCTGACGACGTCCTGACAACGTTTGCCAATACCGAGAAGACTTTCTTCGAACTTGCAAGTGAGCAGAGACTAGCAATAGTATTCCAACTCAATAATAAAAGCGCCAAGATATCACAGCTTGCTAAGGATCTCGGCATTACCATGCAGGAGGTCCATCGCAATGTCAGTCGCCTGCAAGATGCAGGCCTAATCGAGAAAGACACTGAGGGCATATTTTCGCTTACCACTTTTGGCAACACTATAATCAAGCAGATCCCGACGTTTAACTATCTCTCAAAGTACAAAGAATATTTCTCCGAGCATGTCTTGGGCGAGCTCCCAATCAAATTCATCATGAGGCTGGGGGCACTTGATAGGTGTGAGTTCCTCAAGGGCATTGTCGCAATCCTTGAGCGTTGGAAGGACATTTATCGACAGGCTGACCAATACATCTACGAAATTGTGCCGCAGGTGCCAATAGACCTAATCGAGCCGGTGGTGACTAGGGTAAAGGAAAAGGCCGTAAAATATAGTTACGTGTTTCCAAAGAACGTTATCATCCCAAGAGGTAGAAAGGAACTTTTGAAGAAGCTTGGTCACAATGAACTCCTGAGCAAAGGGGCAATAGAAAGAAGAATGGTGGAAAGCGTGCAGGTTGCAGTGATACTGAACGAAAAACAGGCCTCAGTACTTTTTCCGACACAAAAGGGAGAGACTGACATGAATATGATGTTCTTCAGCCCCGACCCCATCTTCCACGAGTGGTGCCTGGACTACTTTCGCTATCGGTGGTACGGCTCTGATATCTTTGACGAAAGCAGTCTAAAAGAAATTTAAATTCTGATCTGGCTACTTTAGCCACTCTAAAGAAATATCTTGGTATGTACCGCTTGGCAGTATGCGTCTTATTGAAATTGGGAGCGCCTTCTGCTCTAGTTCCTCAACTGCGACCGCAATCGAGCTAGTAGCATTTTCAGGTACCTTGACAAGGGGAGGTGCTCCAAGTGACAGCTGAAGGGACCTTGCACCTGTTATCCTTGCTCTCTCAAATCGTGTAAGCCAAACAGGACCAATCAGCACCTTGTTGTCGTGAGCATCGATCTCTTTCAACTCGTATTCAACTTCTGCATAAATAACCACCTCGTCTGGCCTGCGAGACGATTTCTTGGAGTTGCCTTCTTGCTCTCCCTCCTGCTTTTCATTTACACCAATTTTTCTGTTTGAAGTGCTAGTCTTCTTGGTCGTTTTGGCAGTAGCAGGCTTTTTGGGTGCGGCATGTCTTTTGGAAGAAGGTTTGACTACCAAGAATAATCCAAAGGATAATGGATATCTAATTAAATGTTTTGCCCTAATTTCTGAAAACTCAGACTAGAGCTATATTATATAGGTAAGGAAATGAGCATCTGTTATTTATATTTTCACTATATTTTTTGATAGTCCTGGTTCTTCCTTAAACCTGCCACTTGCTCCGGAATTATCTTCCCTAATTGTCACATCTCGCCTTCTACCGTCTGCATTATTTGGTTCTTCGTCCTTAGATAACAATTGATAGCAATCATCTGGTTGTAATAACATACGAAACATTTTCATTATATTCCAAGTCTATTAGCAGTAATAATCTTGCAGCCCGGAAGCACTGGATCAGTCTCTAGATTAAAGATTGCAATCGAGATACAAGACAAAGGCTCTGCATTAGCTGAGCTTGTACGTCACCTTGCCCCTCTGACTGCTGGAGCCATACTAAAAAGCCTTCCGCTGCAAGACAGAGTGCACAGATATGCAGACAAATTCGTATATCTTGAAACTAGGCTAATGATTGGAGCAGAAAAACAAAAAACGCAATTTCACCGAGGTGATATTGCTTATCTTACTTCTAATAGCTCGATTTGTGTCTTCATACAGGATGCTAAAGTCCAGCCAATGAATTCAATAGGTATAGTCACGTCTAATCTTGAGATTATTGATTCAACTCGGTCGGGGGATGTGATGATAGTCAAATAAGCTAGCGTTTGATCAGCTGGTAGACCTTATGGCCACTGTAGCCGCCCCCCACCTTAACGATACCCTTTGCTTCCAGTGACTTGATGAAAGAATTTGCTATTGAAATTTTGACACCGATGTTCCTCGCCACACCTTGGGTTGTTATTGCCTTCATGCCTTGGATTGCCTTCATACCCTGGGATTCGTCAATCGTTACAGCAAGTTTTTGCTTCTGCTGAGGCTTCGAGCCTGATTTCTTCTCCGTAGCAGACTTGAACTCGGCCTGTCCTGGCCCTGACTGCGCATTCTTGTCCGAAGCACTAGCTGGCTTCTTCTTATTGCCTCCCATTATTATTTTACTTACGCGCTTGGTGCCCTTAATAATCGTTGGTTTGCCCTGTTATAATCTCATGATTTTGGCTGCTTCAGCTTTCGCTGCATACATGCTTTCAATCAGTAGCAACTGCTGCCGATTTATCAATTGCTACAGCATATATGTTCTGATATCATCTTGTTTTTCAAAAGAAGATTTTAGTCCTTGTTGTAGGACATCTGGCTGCTACTTGACCATCTTTAATTATTCTCCTTCTGTAAACTTCCGCTGCAGTTTTCACTGCTCTGTCTGCCTCTTGTAGAACTGGAGTGTGATGTCCAGCCAAGACCTTGTGTGGTTGATCTGCTGCTCTGCAGGATCATCGCTAATCCACTAGACTCTTCGTCTTCGGCACGCTCAAAGCCTTTAAGCATATCATAGATTATATTCACTCAAAGCGTACAGAGTTGAGCCCTTTGAATTTCAATTCCTTGGTAGAGACTTTTGAGCAGATGGAACAAACCTCAAGCAGAATTGCCCTTACTGGGTACCTTGTTGCGCTTCTCAAAAAGACGCCCGCCGACATTATTGACAAGGTGACTTATCTAATTCAGGGCAAACTCTACCCAGACTATGAGGGAATAGAGATGGGCGTCGCAGAAAAAATGGTACTCAGGGCAATTGCAAGCTCGTCTGGAAAAGATATATCGGAAATAGCGCGGATATACCAAAAGACAGGCGACCTTGGAGAGGCGACACTGGAAGTTATGAAGTCAAAGAGCCAGTCAACTCTGTTTTCAGAGCCTATGACAGTAGAGCGCGTATATTCTACTTTTGACAAAGCTGCACGGACAACTGGCGTTGGCTCACAGGAGATCAAACTGCGTCTAATAAGCAGTTTGCTAAATGATGCAATGGCTAAAGAAGGATGCTATATAATCAAATTCGTTATGGGACAGCTCCGACTCGGCATTGCTGATTACACTGTGCTTGATGCCCTTGCGATCGCCTTCACTGGTGACAAGGCAAACAGGCAGGTGCTTGAAAATGCATATAATGTCTCAAGCGACCTTGGCACAGTGGCAAGGTTGCTTGCAACCAAGGGGCTCGAAGCAGTCAGCTTGGTCAAAATAGCCCTCTTCAAGCCTATTAGACCGATGCTTGCAGAGCGCATTAGGACAGCAGAAGAGGCACTTGAGCGCATGGGAAGCAGTGCAGCAGTAGAATACAAATTAGATGGTGAACGTGTACAAGTTCACAAGGGTAAGGACAGAGTAGAATTGTTTTCAAGAAGGCTTGAAAAGATTACGAGCCACTATCCGGATGTAGCCAACGCACTAAAGTCCATAAAATCGGAAGTGATATTGGAGGGTGAGGTAGTGGCCGTAAACGTAGAGACAGAGGAATTTCTTCCCTTTCAGGAACTGATGCACCGGCGGCGCAAATATGGCGTAGAGGAGGCAATGGAGAATTATCCCGTCGTCATGAACTTTTTTGATATACTCTACTTAGACGGCAAGAGCAAGACGGAAATGGCATACATGGAAAGGAGAAAGCTGCTCAAGAAATTAGTTGATAGGATTCATAATAATAAGTTAAGCTTGATCAAGCAGACTATTGCAGCTGAGCCGTATGAGATTGATAGGTTCATGGCAGCTGCAATTGAGAATGGCTGCGAGGGCGTCATGATAAAGCATTTATCAAGCACATACCGTGCGGGCGCAAGAGAGTATGCATGGGTCAAGCTCAAACGCGAATACTCAAGCGATCTTGTGGATACACTTGACCTTGTCATCATTGGCGCACTGCATGGCCGCGGAAGGCGCGCAGGCAAATATGGAGCGTTACTGTTGGCGGCTTATGATCATAACGCTGATATGTTCCGCAGCGTGACCAAGGTGGGGACAGGATTTACCGACTTGCACATCGAGCAATTCTACAAAGAGCTCGAGAAGCACATAGTAAGCCAGCGGCACGCAAGAGTTGATACCAGCATGGAGATGGACATCTGGTTTGAGCCTAAGATTGTTATTGAAGTCATTGCCTCGGAGATCACACTAAGTCCATCTCATACAGCTGCCAAGAATACCATTAGGCCGGGTTATGGTCTTGCTTTACGCTTTCCAAAATTCACAGGCAAAATAAGGGACGACAAAAAGCCAGAAGACGCCACTACCATAGACGAAATCGTGGCTGCGTATAGGAGACAGTTGAAGGTGGTAGGCAAATCAGGCGCAAAGGTGGATGTAGAGGAGGAAGATAAAGAAGGTTGATACTCTGCACGCTAATGAGAAGGTAAGCAATGCAGATCGGGGATAATATTATTCTAACAACATACGTGTAGAAGTCGAAATTGGCTTCTCCAAGCCACGAAGATCAGCTAATCAAGAGCGGTATAAAGAGTCGCCGCCCATCCTTTTCATCCTATCAATCTCTCGCTCAACTGCTCCCGCCATTTCGTCCAGCTCTTCTATCCCTTTAAACCTCTGGTATGTCAGCTTTTCAAGTGAAACGAGCAGGCTCTTTGCCGATCTGTACTGCAGCATCTGGGGGTCGTTGATCTCTGCAAACAACCCAATCCCTTGAATGTTGTTTCTTTTGGCATAACCCAGTATCAGACCATTGAAACCCGTTATCAGCGACGAGCCGGGGGTTGTGTTGTAACCTATTTTCACTATTTGGTCTGTTAGCTCTTGCGAGGTAGTTGTGACAAGTGTCATTGGGTCCTTGCCATAGTTTCGGTCTGTGTGAAATGCGCCCAGGGTATAAATTAGTTGCACAGAGTGAAACTTGGCAATATTTATGACATCTTGACACAATTCATAAAGCTCGTCGTTGGTCTGAGGCTGCCCTACGCCACCTCCAAAAACCATGATGCTTTTAACGTAGCGGTACTCCCACCTTTCCTGATGAAAGTCAATATGGCCTCCTTTGTCAATAACGTAATTTGGATAAGGTGGCAAGACATACCGAAACAACCGACTATTGAGGCTCTTGTTAATGAAATCGATGGCTATACTACCGACGTTTCCCATGTCTTGCATAGCGGCGACCAGTATTGGCTTGTTTACTTCTGGCTCCTCAAGATTGACAAATTCCACTGTACTTTCTCTTGACAGCAGACAATAAAAAAGTTAGTAATTTGATTCCTGCAACGATTAAAAGCCGGCAATTGCGTTGTTGATTCACTTTGTCAGGGAGGCCGTTAATATCAGACGACCATAAGATTGCGATTGAAGGCTGGAAGGCCCGCAAAGACCAACTCCTTAGACAGCGAGAATCAGTAACGAGGATAAATTACAAGGCGGAAAAAGTCAACCTTTTATCACTTTTGAAGCAAAAGAACAGTTGAAGGTAAAAATATACTCTGTGCATATACATATTGCAGGCGTGGACAGCAAGATTCTCAGCGTAATATCTCGGCTTAATAGGCAATCAAACTGGGAACGAAGTGGCAGAGTAAAAGTTGCACCTGATCAAGAGATGCTTGCCATCACAGTCGATACTGGCATATTCTTTTCAATACTTCTCAAGGCAATCAAGGCAAAGCGCATATTAGAAGTGGGTACATCGGCGGGGTTCTCCACATTGTGGTTCGCCGACTCATTGGGCAAGACCCGCAGCAGAAGAATAATAACGATCGAAATGAACCCGGTAAAAGTAGAACAGGCATTGAAAAATTTCAAAGAGGCCGGTGTTGATAAGATTATAGAGATAAGACAAGGCATCGCTCTTCACCTACTCCGCAAGCTTAGAGGCAAGTTTGATTTTGTCTTCCTCGATGCAGATAAAGAAAATATCATAAGATATTTTGATCTTGTCCTACCAATGGTAAGAATTGGAGGGATAATTGCGACAGATAATATGCTTTATCCTGACCATTTCCGACCCGCTATGAGAAAGTATGCACGTCATGTGCACAGCAAACCCAACATCCAATCAGTCACTGTACCAATAGGCATGGGAGAAGAGATTACGATTAAACTGCGTAACTAATCCTACAATTCTGTTTCAAAGTATAATCGGTCCACTGAAACAGGACCCTTTCTACGTCCCTAAGTCCCTACACTGAAAAAACACTAAAATTGTGCTGATAGCCAATTCTTGCAAGGTCGTAGTCCTCCTGAGAAAAACATCCAATATGCGCTGCGCTGTAAAATGGGGCTATGTCTTCATTTTGAATCCTGGCAGGAAAGTATCTGCAGTGGTGGTGATGATAATGATGATGTTGTTGTTGTTCCCTATGTAATATGTAAGGTGAGAACAAGAACATCCCTTGAATACAATCAAATCTGGGAGAGAAATATGTCAGAACTAAACCTAAACAACTACTCGCTAGTTGATAGGCTGGTCAATCCGGTGAGCCGAGCCCGTAATTGAAAAGATATGGCAAAAGCTAGACTGATGCGATACATTCTGACATTATTCTGGCAGCAAGCATTGCAGTGGTGCCATTGATATCATAATCTGGAGCAAGTTCTACGATGTCGATAGCCACCACATTCCCGGCATTGACTGTCTTGTTAAGCAGGTAGATGAGATCAGTGGATGACAAACCTCCAGGCGAAGGAACTGATACGCCTGGTGCAAATGCTGGATCTAAGCAGTCGAGGTCTATTGAAATGTACACCTTGGATCGGCTTGTCCGTGCCCTTATCATTTGCGCCACTCTTTTTACTCCTAGCTCAGCAATCTCTAGCGGGTTTACGATCCTCAGGTTTACCCTTCTTGCATTTTCAAGCTCTTCCGGCTCAGCAGCCCGTGTGCCTACCAACATGCTTTTTCTAAAGTTCAGCGATTTTGTTGAGTCCGTAAGCACGGAGCCATAATAATTCTTAGTAGAAGAAACAAAGTCGGGGTGAGCATCAAAGTACAAAAGCGATAGTTTTTCCCCAATTGCATTAGACACGACTTGTATTGTTTCAGTAGTTAGAGAGTGATCTCCACCAATCATAATCGGCAGCTTGCCACGCAAAGCAATGTCAGTAACCATGTGGCGCAGCTTCTGCTTGTTTGGTACATTGCCAGCATCAAATATCCACTTTCGATCAAAAGTACCACGCATTGGGCAAGTAGGGATCAGCTTTCCGCCGCGTTCAAAAAATTCAGATTCGTTTGAGGCTATTCTCAATACGTCCGGTGCCCTACTCGTTCCCTTACGCTTGGCGTGTGAACCGGATTCATCAGGGACACCTATCACAACAACGTCTATGTCTTCGATGCTGTCTGCGTTTGAACGGTGAAGCCTGACCATTATGGCAATCATATCTAACCTGGTTTTTTAACCCTAGCCTGCTAGTTATGACCAATAAGATTTTATTGAAAAGGAATGCTGCCTACTCTCACAATATGGCTACCATGAAGTACATTCAGCTTGAACCACAGGGTGATATTGCAATTCTAAGGATAAATAGACCAGAGGCCCTCAATGCTATGAATGTGGATGTTATATCAGAGCTTTCTAAGATGATTGATATTGTTGCAGCCGACGAGAACATTAAAGCAGTAGTGATTACTGGAGCCGGTGAGCGCTCATTCTGTGCAGGCGCAGACATTTCCTACATGGTCAACATTGATCCAATGGAGGCAGAAAGGTATGCCACGTCTGCTCAAGAGGTGATAAACAGAATAGATCGGCTGGAAAAGCCAGTCATTGCTGCTGTAAACGGCTTTGCACTGGGCGGCGGCTGCGAGCTTGCAATGGCCTGTGACATAAGGATCGCCTCAAGCAACGCCAAGATGGGACAACCCGAAGTGACAATAGGCATACCTCCAGGATGGGGTGGAACCCAACGCCTAACGCGGCTTGTAGGTCCGGCGAAGGCAAAGGAGCTAATCTTCACAGGCAAAATGATAATGGCAGATGAGGCCTACCAAATTGGGCTTGTTAACAGAGTAATCAACCTAGGATCTGACGATAAACTTCCGCCAGAAGCGCCCAAAGGTGACGCAGCAAAGGAAAAGGACCGGGCAATTGAAATAGCCAAGATACTAAACAAAAAGCTAATGCATGAGTGCATCTCACTTGCAAAGGAGGTGGCGAAGAACAGTTTTGTAGCAGTAAAGGTTAGCAAGAAGCTGATAAACAGGGGAATGGACACGGATCTCGAGACAGGACTTAGGCTTGAGATCTATGGTTGGGCGCTTTGCTTTGCTCACGAAGACAGACAGAAAATGATGTCCGCTTTCCTCAACAAGAGCAAAAAGTAAAGTATCTACTATGCCAAAAGTCGGGCACCATTGCTAGGCCGACAAATAAGTGTCCTACTCCCTACACCTGCCCCTTCAAACCCTTCGGTCATGGCGGTATCTACTCTCCTTGCATTTTTGTTTGTTTTCAGAAATGCTATCATGGAAGGCCCAGCTCCGCTTATTGTGACTGCAAGCGCGCCTGCAGAAATAGCGTTCTGCTTGACGCTCTCGTAGCCGGGTATCAAATGCTTTCTTGCTGGCTCGATAATGGGATCGTCTATTATTCCTCTTGTTATTGTTTCCACATCCTTTAGCGCAAAGCCTGCAACTATTGTGGCTGCGCCAGAAATATTGTGAACAACGTCTTTGAGCGGCACCACTTTTGGTAGGACACTCCTTGCCAGCTCTGTCTTTTTCTTTGGCACTTTGAGCCACGGAACTGCAACAACAAGGATGAGATCCTCGGGAGGCTCTAGCCTTGTGAACAGCAGCCCGTCGCTGGCAATACGGCATATCACAAAGCCACCCAGCAAAGAAGCTGAGACGTTATCATAGTGCTTTGTGCCGGCGCTCGCGACCTCGCCTTCTGCGGCATATTCTACAAGCCTGTTCTTATCGATATTCAAGCCATAAAGCGCGTTGAATGCCATTGCAGCAGCTGCTGCTGAAGCAGCACTACTGCCAATGCCATAGCCAGCCGGCACACCTTTTGTGATTTCGATCTCTGTGTTATCGCTGATTTCAAAATCCTGCATCATCCTTTTTACTACAAGGCCGGCCGAGTTTGATTCAGGCATTGATGGAATCGCCTGATCGCTGTTCTTGATACTTATTCTTATGCCGCCATCAGACGATGTCCTGCTTACCTTGACTTTGTCCTCTAGCGCATCAAGCGCAAGACCAAACACGTCATATCCTGGCCCAAGGTTTGCAGTTGAGCATGGAGCAGCAGCAGCATACGATTTCCTAGTCACCCTAAATGTCCTCCCCCTGGTTAAGGGTTCGAGCAAGGGCGGCAGCTATGTTGACCATGCCACTCATCGTGACGCTTGAAACAGCTATGAGGCTCTGGGCGAAGCCACCTTTGCTTATACTACGCGCCAGATCCTTGGTTAAGAGAGAATACTCGGCATCCTTTTCAGTGTTGAGAACATGTTCAAGCGCCATGGTTGAGCCTGCCCACTCCATGATATTTTTTAGCTTGTCTATAACAAGATCGCGCTTGGTAAGCACGTTTATCTGAGCCATTTTCAATCGCAGCTTGACAGATAACGCAAGGAGCGATATAGACACAAAGTTGATCGGGGACGACACTAACACTCCATCGAAGGCAAATATCGTCGCCTTGTTGTCCGCATGTAGGTTTACAGCAAAATAGGGACCACTTGCTCGGAACGCAAAGAGCTCTATCTGGCCAGGCGTGTCGACTATCAAGTAGTCAGGGTTCAGCTCATCCACCTCCTTCTGGATCTCCTCCAGCTTTGTTGCAATCATGTCGCTTGCCATTATAAGTGAACCGTTAGGACCAAGTCCGTAGCTCTCCATCAAAGTGGCAATGTCAACGTAATTGCGGACATCAACATCTGGCTCATAAGGGAGGTTGATTGCTCCAGGGTCAAGGTTAAGCGTAACGGGGTAAGCACTATTATCCCTGTACCGCTGAAGCAGTCTAGAGGTAAGGAGTGATTTCCCAGACCCTGCAGTTCCTGTGATAAATATCGCCTTCATTGCCATCAGGGAAACATGGCAGCGGTGTATATCTACTTTATAGACCTAACAAATCAGGTTTGTATTAAAATTGTGAGCAAGCAGGCTAAGGATTATACATTCATTATTATAGTACTACGTTGTATCAAAGCCAGAGTCATAGTAGTTGAACTGGCGACTTGTTGCCATTCCCGCAAGCGTGGTACCCTTCATTATCCTGATCATTACTACTGATGTCTCGCCTCAGGATGTTCTTGCTGTAGGACTTCTACCATTTCTAGCTGCGGCAGCTGCGGCAATCATCAAAATGCTCCTGCAGGCAATACGATTCAAGTATTTCATCAGGCATTTTCTTGGTTACGATGTTGCGTCTACAAGCAAGACTGTAACTGCTAGGCTGGCAGGCGAATTCGTTACTCAGACCACCCCGTCTTATGTGGGGGGAGAATTCGTCAGGATAGCATGGCTGTCAAGAAATGGCGTTCCGCCAGGCAAAGCCGCATGGGTAACTACCATGGAGATAATTGCAGATGTATTTGTAGGCGCAGTGCTGGCATTTATAGCTGGCGCTCTGGCCATTTACCGGGGAGGCAATGTAGTTGGATTAGCCGTAATCCTGATAACGATCCCAACCTTAGCAGTCTGGTTGGGGCTTATCATCTTTTCCGCCAAACGCATTCTTCGCCTTCCATCATTCTCTCAGAAGATAGTGGAAAAGTTCCTGTCAAAAAAAAGGGCCGAGAACCTGATCAATGCAGCTAACACGGCTATTGCGGACTCGTGTAATATGAGCCGGGAAATTTTCAACTCCAAAAAATCGATTGGCACATTTGCAGTTGGAATAGCAATAACAGTCTTGGCGTTTGTCTTTCAGGGTATGTCATTCATGGTGCTCGCCAATGCAGTTGAACCCCGAATCGGCTTATTTGACTCATTAATGGCTACGTCCGCGTCAACGGCAGTTTCAAATCTGCCAATAACGATAGGTGGCTCGGGGCTTGCCGAACTAGGCATTTGGGCATATCTTGTAAATTTGAGCGGCATCCCAAACCTTGGCGACGTGGTCAAAGACTCGCAATTGAATGTGATAATTGCGTGGAGGATAGCTACTTATCATGTGCCACTCGTGCTTACATGGATCGCTCTCATGAAGATCACTGTATATCGCGTTTCGGCTCCACATATCCGGCAGCCAGTCACAGGAAATGAAGATAAAAAGCCAGAGAATGAAAGTAGCAGTGTCACAAAATAGGGTGGGCTCACCATAAAGAGAAGAACAGATGAGGTTTCCTTCCAAGGTGGCCGTATCGCAGACGTTTTCTGCGGCATTATCATGCAAGTTGCTTTAGATTTTACAAAAGCAAGGCCCTCATAATTTATTCATTGTTGTATCAAGGTATACGTAGTAGGGAATTATCCTAACTCGCAAACAAATTGAAGCATGCCACATAAGTACGCAGCACAATTTGCATATAGTACCTCTTCTTCAAGAGCATCAACAAGCTCCTCATCGAGGAAATTGAGTCAATTATGACGACTAGGACAAACTAAATTGGCATGGTCTCTAC